>DASQAU010000225.1:0-4905 GCA_035635595.1 Candidatus Eiseniibacteriota bacterium | reverse complement strand
TCCTGTACGACCACCGCCGCCCCGCCCAACGCTGCCTCAGCCGTGCGGGCGGCCATCCATTCCCTGACGAGCGGGTGGACGATTGCGTTCAGACGTCGGCGCGCGCCAGCGTCATTGAAGACGAGCTCGCCGAGTCGGGCGCGGTCGATGCGCTCGTCGCGCACGTAGTCGGGGCCGAATTCGCGAACCACGGCGTCGAAGCCGGGGCTGCCCGGCTCATAGACCGCGTGAGCAGCCTCGTCCGCGTCGATCACCACTGCGCCCAGGTCGCGCAGCATCTTCGAGACAGTCGTCTTTCCCGAGCCCCCGCCGCCTGTCAGCCCAATGAGCTTCAATTTGCGTAAGTGGCTGACGAGGAGAGGTTCGACGCCGTGGTCGTCGGGGCCGGTCCGGCCGGCACGGCGGCGGCGCTCACCATGGCCAAGGCCGGGCTGCAGGTCGCTCTGCTAGAGCGCGGAACAAAGCCCGGCTCCAAGAACGTGATGGGCGGCATCCTCTACAACCATTTCCTCGAAGAGATCGTAGGCGACGCCTGGAAGGAGGCTCCGCTCGAGCGGCCGATCATCGAAGAGCGCCGCTGGATGATGACCCCCGAAGCGGTGATCGGATTTGACTACAAGAACCTTCGCAACCGGGCCAGGCCGCACTCCTTCTCAGTCCTGCGCGCACGGTTCGATGCCTGGTTCGCGGAGCAGGCCGAAAAGGCGGGCGCGGTGGTGGTGCCGGAGACAGTGGTCGATCGCCTGATCGTCAAGAACAGCCGCGTGGTGGGCGTCGGAACCGGTCGCGGCGATGACGTTTATGCGGAGGTCGTGATCGTGTGCGAGGGCATCGGTCTGGGTGCGGGCCTGCTGGAGAAAACCGTCATCAACGGCAGGCCATTGCGGCGCAAGCTCCGACCCAACGAGGTCGCGATGGCCGTCAAAGAGATCATGCAGCTCGAACCGGGCCTGATCGAGGAACGGTTCAACTGCGAACCAGGCGAGGGCTGCACCCTCGAATGCTTCGGCGACTCGACGATGGGCATGGCCGGCTTCATGTTCATCTACACCAACAAGGACACGCTTTCTGTGGGAGGAGGCGCGCTGCTGAGCCAGTTCAACGAGACTCTGCGCAGCCCCAACGATCTGATGGAGCATTTCAAAAACCACCCGGCGGTCAAGCCGCTGCTGCGTGGGGCCGAGACCGTCGAGTACCTCGCCCACCTCATCCCCGAGGGCGGGTACCGCGGAATTCCCAAGCTTTATGGACCGGGTTACCTCGTGTGCGGGGACGCCGCCATGCTGTCGAACCCGGTGCACCGCGAGGGCTCGAATCTGGCCATGGAATCGGGGCGGCTCGCGGCCCAGGCTGTGATCCACGCCAAAGAGGTCGACGACTTTTCAGAACGCCGCCTTGCCGAGTACAAGGGCCTGCTCGACAACTCGTGGATCATGGCCGACATGCGCAAGTACGACGGCGCCGTCCCGCTGCTCGAGCACAACCCTCAGATGTTGACCAAGTACCCGCAGGTGATGGACCGCGCACTGGACGAGTTCTTCAGAGTCGACGGAAAGTCGAAGTGGGAGAAGCAGTCGAACATCCTCAAGATGCTGCGCAAGGAAGGGATGTTCCGCATGGGCTGGGACACGCTCAAAGCCCTGTGGACGATGAAATAACGGCGGAATGATGACGCGCAAGCGCACCGGCGATCCGTGGATGCCGGCGTCCGAGTTCGCGAAACAACTGACCGGATTGAGCGTCAACCTGCTCGTTCGCGACGTGCAGGCCAGCTTGCCTTTCTTTATCGAGGTCCTCGGTCTGAAGGCCCTGTACAGCGACCCTGACTTCGCAGCCGTGGAGGGACCGCAGGGCTCGCACCTCATGCTGCACGCCGACCACACATTCGACCGATTCCCGGGCGAAGTTGCCCGCCTGGCCGCGGAAGGCAAAAGGGGCACCGGAGCGGAGATACGCATTCTTGGCCTCGACCCCGATGAGGTCGAAGCGCGAGCCCGACAGCGCGGCTTCACCGTCAATGTTCCGACGCAAACCTTCCAGCACGGCTGGCGCGAATGCCGCCTGGAGGACTCCAACGGCTACATGTTCGCCGTCGGGGTGCTGCCCTAAGCCTTCGAGCCCTAACCTTTTGAGATAGACACCTGGATGATGTGATACCCGGTGGCTCCGCTCGGGTAGCTGGGCGCGGTTCTCTGGTCCTGCGGATTGCCCATCCCGTCGATCGCACGCGCCATGAGCCGGTAGCTTCCTTCGCGCGGCGGCGTCCACTCGACACTCCAGAGGACCCAGGTCAATGTCGACAGCGGCGGCCGGAAGGGAGCCTCGTTCCAGCTCGATCCGCCGTCGGTGCTGTACTCGACCTTGCTGATTCCACGCGTGCCGGCGAACGCCACGCCGGCGACCGCCACCGGCCCCAATTTGATGATATCGGCGTCATTGGGCACGTCGATGCGCGCCGTCGTCTTGACGATCGCGTTGTGATCCCAGCCCTGCTGCTCCCAGTAACCACCGCTTTCGTGATTGACGATGTCGATGCTGTCGAGCCACTTCGGACCCTTCATCCCGTAACGGCCGGGGATGATCATGCGGGCCGGAAACCCGTGGCTCATCGGCAGCGGTGCACCATCCAGCGCGTAGGCCACGATGATCTCCGGCGCCCCCTCGACGAGGCTCAGCGGCAGGCTCTCGGTGTAACTGTCTCGCGCGGCGAAAGCCACCCACGTGCCCTGCGGCTTGGGGCCCACCATCGCGACGAGGTCGCGCAGCCTCACCCCGGTGAAGCTTCCGGTGCTCATCAGGTCACCACCGACGTTGTTGCTGATGCATTCCATGGTCACGTACTCGCTGGTGCCGGCAAGCGCGCGCAGCTCGGATAGCGAGAGACGAGTCGGCCGTTCGACCAGTCCGCCCAGCTTGAGGCTCCAACTCTGTGCGTCCACCGACGGGTCGCCGAAGTTCTTGGAGACGACGTAGAAGTTGCCGACGGGCGTCAGCTCGGGGGAGGGGCCTCGCAAGCCCGCCTCCGGAGGTTTGAAGATCGCCTGGTACCAGCCGGGGAGCAGCCTGTACGCGAGCGCCCCGAGACTGACCGCCGCGATCGTGATGGGCATCGTGCTGAGCAGACGGCGCCGCCCGCCATCCATTCCCACCTCGCCGGCCGGGTTGCCGCCCAGCTGTAGGACGACGCTGTATACGGCGAAAAGGGCTGCCCAGATCAGCGGCGTGGCCGGACCGTCGTTCAAACCCAGCCAGCCCACGCCGGAAAGCGGCAGCAGGATCGCGCAAACGACAAGCCAGCCGATTCCGCCGAAGGCCAGGGCCAGGTACTGCGACTGCAACCGCCGGCGTGCCAGCGCCCAGGCCGAACCGAGCAGGCCAAGACCGGCGACCATCGCCACGATCAATCCAAGCTCCTCGACGACCTTGCCGGCGTGCTGGAGCGTGTCGATCAGAAAGCCGAAGATGAAGCCGGGCATGATCGACAGCAGCGGCTGGTTGAGCAGCTGCGGCAGCGGCTTCAGCCCGAGCAAGATGCTCGACAGGTACATGAGGGCCACGAGCGCCAGGCCGGCGAGCGCGCCCCAGCAGAACCCGTAAAGCGCGGTCTGGCGGCGGCTGAGCCCAATCATCTGAATTGCTGTACCACATGACGATACGGCGCGGGGATCGAGCACACGCTTACCGAAAGCACGTGACCGACTGATAGCATCGAGGGTTGTTCATGGGGGGGCCGGTTCGCGCTGAGGACCTGTACCGATTTCGCTGGATCGACCACGTCCGGCTGAGCCGGGACGGCGAGCGCGTCGCGTATCAGCTAGGTTGGGCCGACGCGGACTCGAGACAGAACCGAAGCCGCGTTGTGGTTCGACGCCTGCTCGAGCCCGAGCCGGTTGAGCCGACGGGCGGGCCCCGCAGAGACCATTCGCCTGAGTGGTCCCCGGATGGGCGCCGGCTCGCCTTCATCAGCAAGGTCGGTCCGGCGGATCAGCTCTTCGTGCTCGATTTCGGCACCGGCGAGACCCGCCAGCTCAGCTCAATCCCAGAGGGCGCCGCGGGCCCCCTCTGGTCGCCAGACGGAAAGCAGGTCGCGTTCATCGGTACCGTGAAGTCCGATCCAGACGCGGTGGTGGACGATCCCCGGCCTCCGGAAAGCAGGGAGCAGGTGCGCCGCGCACCCGTGGCGCGGATCGCGCGCCGGCTCGATTACAAGCACGACGGCCAGGGCTTCGTCGACGGCAGGTACCACCACCTTTTCACCGTGCCGGCGGATGGGGGCGCAGTCACGCAGCTGACACAGGGTGCGTGGGACGTCACCGGATACGACTGGGCGCCGGACAGCGCGCGGCTCGTCACGTCGGGGAATGCGGAGCCGGGCGCCGACCTTCAGCGCGAGCTGAACCTGTACCTGGTCGACCTGTCTGGTAAGCGCCAGCGGCTGGGCGGCGGCTTCTACCTGAGCACGCCCACCTGGTCGCCTCGAGGCGACCTGATCGCCTTCATCGCGCCCAACGGCCTGGATGCTGGGCTCCTGGAGCGGCTGTGGGTCGTGCCGCTGACAGGCGGAGGTCCGCGCTGCCTGACGTCGGCTTTCGATCAGGGCGTCAACGACAGCGTGATCACCGACATGCGTGCGGGGCATGGAAGCCGGCTCTGCTGGTCGCCGGAAGGCGACCGCATCTTCTTCCTGGCGAGCGGCCCTGGGGTGACCACGGCTTACTCCAGCGACCTCGACGGCAATGTGCGGCAGGAGGCCGGAGGCCAGCGGCGCATCTTCGATTTCGACTTCGCTTCCGGGGTCCTGGCGTTCGCCGCATCCGACCCGAGCAGCCCGGGCGAGCTTCACATGGTGACGCAGGGTGCGGAGGCCCGCCTCTCGGACCTGAACCCATGGCTGCGCGAGCGCTA
>DASQAU010000224.1:0-5544 GCA_035635595.1 Candidatus Eiseniibacteriota bacterium | reverse complement strand
CCGGGCGAACGCACGAGCTGCGACACGACTACGCGCTCGGTGCCGTTGACGATGAAGGTGCCCTCGTCGGTCATCATGGCGAAGTCGCCCATGTAGACCTCGGACTCCTTGATCTCCCCCGTCTCCTTGATGGTCAGGCGGGTCTTGATCCGCAGCGGCGCGGCATAGGTCATGTCGCGGTTGCGGCACTCTTCGACCGAGAACTTCGGCTGACCGAACTCGTAGTCGAGGAACTTCAGCTCGAAGTTCTTGCCGGTGTAGTCCGTGATCGGGTTGATCTCGTCGAAGAGCTCCCGCAGACCCTCCGTCTTGAACCACTTGAAGGATTCGACCTGTGTTGCGATAAGGTCCTTCAGCTCGACGAGGTTCGGGATACGACCATAGCTAAGACGTGAGGGAGCTCTCATCTCTGAGATCATTCGGTTCTCCTTGAAAAAGGGCGCGCTCAGTTAATGGGCAGAGTGAGCGGCCGGGCGTGCACGAACGGCCAGTATACGACTAAACGCCCCCCCGTGGGGACGTTTAATCCAAGCCAGGCGACCCGCCCGCCTGACTGAGGTGCGGGCACTATAGCACCGCCCGGACTCCGTTGCTAGCCTTAAAAGTGATGCCTGACTGGAAGGCCCTCCGCCACCAGTTTCCGCTCCTGGATCGGTACGTCTACCTCAACGCGTGCTCCCTGGGACCCCTTCCCCGCCGAGGCCGGGAGGCCCTCGACCGCTACGCCAACGATTGGGATACCAAAGGGACTCCCGTCTGGTTCTCCGACTGGCTCCCCCTGCTCGAGCGGCTGCGCACCCGGGTCGGGGGCCTGCTGAACGCTCCGCGGGGGTCCACCGCGATCGCGCCCTCGGTCTCGGTCGCGCTGACCACGCTGGCTTCGGGCCTGCCCCTGCCCGAGGGGCGCAACAAGATCCTGATCGGCGACCTCGACTTCCCGACGCTCGGCCACCAGTGGCTGTCGCGGCCCGATTTCGAGGTCGAGTTCGTCCCGAGCGAGGACGGGATGACCATCCCGCCGGAGGCCTTCGCCGAGCGGATCGACGAGCGGACCGCCCTGGTGGCGACGACCCACCTCTTCTACACGACCGGCTACCTCCAGGACGTCCGGGCGATCGCCGACGCCGCCCACGCGGCCGGCGCCCTCTGCCTGATCGACGGCTACCAGACCTGCGGCTGCGTCCCGATCGACGTAGACGCGATGGGCTGCGACGCGTTCGTGGGAGGGTGTCTCAAGTGGCTGTCGGGGGGGCCCGGCACCGCCTTCATGTACGTGCGGCCCGAGCTGATTCCCAGCGTGCGGCCTCATGGCACCGGCTGGTTCGCCACCCGCGACCCGTTCTCGTTCACGCTCCAGCAGCTTGACTACGCCGACGACGCCCACCGCCTGGAGACCGGGACCTGGGCTATGGCCTGCCACTACGCCGGGCTCGCCGGCCTGGAGCTGATCCTCGAGGTCGGGGTCGAGCACATCCAGGAGCGGCTCCGCGACCTCACCGATCGAATTCTTGAGCGCTGCGACGCGGCCGGGGTCAAGACCTTCACGCCTCGCGAGCGCGACATGCGGTGCGGGATCGTCACCCTCGAGAGCGATCAGCCAGAGGAGGTCGAGCGCAGCCTCCACAAAGCCGGCGTGATCGTCGATTCGCGTCCGGGTCGGGTCCGCCTGTCACCGCACTGGTGCGTGACCGAAGGCGAGCTGGAGCGCGCAATGGACCTGGTTTTCGAGCACCTGGCGACCGCCGCAAAGACGGCCTAACTCCCTCCCCCGCAGGGGGAGGGCTGGGGTGGAGGGCCGTGCCCCTTGCAACCTCTTCAGAGAGAAAAAAGAGCCGGGCCCAAGGCCCGGCTCTCACGTCCCTACCCCTTGGTTGCTGCTACTTCATGTCCGCGGTGGCGCCGGCTTCCTTGAGCCGGGCGACCGCCTTCTCGGCGTCGGCCTTGCTGACATTCTCCAGCACAGGCTTCGGCGCCGCGTCGACGAGGTCCTTGGCCTCCTTCAGGCCGAGCTGCGTCAGCTCGCGGACCGCCTTGATCACATTGATCTTGCTGTCGCCGACGGCCGTCAGCGTGACAGTGAACTCCGTCTGCTCCTCGACGGGCTCGGCGCCGGCGCCGGCCGCGGGCGCAGCGGCGACCGTCGCCACTGCCGCGGCAGCCTTGATGCCGAACTCGTCCTCGATCGCCTTCACAGCCTCGACGACGTCGAGGATGCTCCAGTCCTTCAAGGCCTCGACGAAGTCCTTTGGTGTGAGCTTGGTTGCCATCTCTACGCTGCCTCCAATTTGGTTTTGTACGCTTCGAGCACGCCCAACAGCTGCTGAAGCGGTGTCTGCATGATTCCGACCAGCTGGGCGACCGGTGACTGAAGCGTGCCCATGAGCTGGGCGATCAGCACCTCGCGGGACGGCAGGTCAGCCAGCTGCTTGACCTGGTCCGGAGAGAAAACCCGACCTTCGACGAGCCCGCCGACGACGTCCACCTTCAGGCGGGTCGCGCGGACGAACTCGTTGATCAGCCTGGACGCGACGCTCAGGTCGTCGTAGCCGAATGCGATCGCCACAGGTCCCTTGAGCCCTTCCTTCAGCGCGGGGTAGCCGGCGGCTTCCGCGGCGCGCCGGGCGAGCGTGTTCTTCACCACGCGGTACTCGACGTCCGCGCCCCGGAGCTTGCTTCGCAGCTCCTGGATCTGGCTGACCTTGAGCCCCCGGTAGTCCGTGAGCACCGCGACCTTGGCCTTCTTGAGCTTCTCGGTCAGGAGCTCGACCTGCTCCGCTTTCTGTTCTTTTCTCGCTCTGGGCAAATAGAAAATCCTCCCTGCTCCCGACCGCGTCGAGGCAGGAAGGATCAAGCGTCCTTCACCAAGTTGCCTCTGCAGGAAATTAAGCGGGCTTCACGCTCGCACCTACGGTCTAGGGCAGGCGACGAATTATACGGAGTTAGCCTTCTCCCAATCTCCGCGAAGCACCTCGGTGATCACGTGATCTCGCCACCGGCCATCAACGAAAACGTCCGCGCGATAGCGGCCCACCTCACGATATCCGGCCGCGGCCTGGGCTTTGGCGCTGGCCTCATTTCCTTCGAAATAGGCGGATTTGAGCTTGCGCAGCGGGAGCTGCGTGAACGCATAGCGTGTGCGCAGCTGCATGAGCTCCCGGCCGAGACCCTTTCCCCACAGTGACTTATCGCCGATGAGAGTTCCAGTTGTCCCGAAGCCGTTCTTCCAGTCGATCCAGTGGATCGCCGTGGCGCCCACCATCTGGCTCGCATGGTCGATGACCCAGACAATGTCGTCATCACTCCTCGCCATCTTTTCGAGCCACTCGTTCTCCATCTCGGCCGACAGCGGATGTCGCCGAGCCAGAAAACGCGTGACCTCCATATCCTCGAACCAGGCGATCATGGCTGGCGCGTCCTCCGGCTTCGGCGGCCGGAGACGGACGAGCTTGCCCTGGATCACGGGGCCGTACATATCAAAAGGTTAATGCCAGACTTGAGCCCACCAGGAGGTTCAACCTGGAGGCGGGGGTGAATCCATGCGGATCCGAACGACCGTGACCATCAACCGGCCGATTCAAGAAGTCTGGGCGTACCTGGAGGACCACAATAACGACCTCGAATGGCGACGGCCATCACTCAAAAGCCTCGAGACAGTCGGAACCGGGGCCGTCGGTCCCGGGACAAAGTACGAGGGCGTGGTCGCGATGGGCCCCATGAAGTACCCCTACGTCAGCGAGCTGACTGAGTACAAGCCACCGAACCGGGTCGCGTGGAAAGGCGTGAGCTCCGCAGGCTGGATGATCGGCCGCGAGGGCAGCATGACGCTCGAGGCGGAAGGCCAGGATCGAACCAACGTTACCCACGAGATCACGATGGAGCCGCAAACGGCATTCGGGAAGGTCGTTGCTCCGGTGGTTGAACGAGCAGGCTCCAGGCTGGTCATGCCGCTGTTGAAACAGCTCAAGGAAGCGGTCGAAGAGACGCCGCCCTAGTCGGATTCCGCACGTTTGGCCCCAACGGGGTCTTTGAAGGGCGCGAATTCCGTACGTTTGGGGCCAGCGGTGCGTAACCCGGCGCCGGACTAGCTGCTGGTGTGGAGCTTTGCGGCTTCCTTGACGTCCACCGGCACCGCCGGACCCTGTGTCGCGGCCAGGTAGAACGTGCGCAGGTACTGGCCCTTCGAGGTCGCGGGCTTGTTGCGGATCAGAGCGTCGACCAGGGCGGTCAGGTTCTGGTGCAGCTGCTTCGAGTCGAAGGAGACCTTGCCGATCGGGGCGTGGACGATGCCGAACTTGTCGGTTCGGAACTCCACCTTTCCGCCCTTCACCTCGCGCACGGCGCGGGCGACGTCCATCGTCACGGTCCCAGACTTCGGGTTCGGCATCAGGCCGCGCGGCCCCAGCACCTTGCCGAGCGGTCCGACCTTCGACATCATGTCCGGCGTGGCGACGGCGGCGTCGAAATCGGTCCAGCCTTCAGAGACCTTCTTGACCAGGTCGTCGCCGCCCACGAAGTCCGCTCCGGCCTCCTGGGCTTCCTTGGCCCGGTCGCCCAGGGCGAACACCGCGACGCGCACCTTCTTGCCGGTTCCGTTGGGCAGCACGACCGAACCGCGCACCATCTGCTCCGCGTGACGGGGATCGACCCCCAGGCGGATGTGCGCTTCAACCGTTGCGTCGAACTTGGAGATCGAGGTCTCCTTGGCCAGCGCCACGGCCGCCGTCGGGTCGAGCCCGCCGTTGCCGTTGCTCGCGACGGCCGCCTCGACCTTCTTGGCGGCCTCGATGTACTTCTTGCCTCTCTTCTTCGGCACTACTCGATGACCTCCAGGCCCATGGAGCGGGCGGTACCCTCGACCATCTTCATGCCCGCCACGGCGTCATAGGCGTTGAGGTCCTTCCGCTTGGTCTCGACGATCTGGCGCAGCTGCTGGCGCGTCACCCGGCCCACCTTCTCGCGGTTTGGCTTCGGCGATCCCTTGTCGATGCCGGCGGCACGCTTCAACAGGTTCACCGCGGGCGGGGTCTTGAGGACGAACGAGAAGCTGCGGTCCTCGTAGATCGTGATCTCGGCCGGAACTACGTCACCGGCCTGCGCCTGGGTGCGCTCGTTGTAGGCCTTGGTGAACTCCATGATGTTGATGCCGTGCGGACCCAGCGCGGTGCCGACAGGCGGCGCGGGAGTGGCCTTGCCTGCCTGCAGCTCGAGCTTGAGGATCGCTCGGACCTTCTTCTTGCCCATCTGAGTTGGCTCTTCTCTTCCTTCTTATGTATGTGGTGCGGTGGCCTAGTGGACCTTCTCGACCTGCAGGAGGTCGAGCTCGACCGGCGTCTCGCGTCCGAACATGTTGACCAGCACCTTCAGCTTGCCCTTCTCCGGGTTGATCTCATCGACCTTGCCGTGGAAGTCGGTGAACGGCCCGTCGACCACTCGCACCGACTCTCCAACCTGGAACTCGACCCGGATCTTGGGCGCTTCCTGCTTCATCTGCTTCTGGATCGCCCGCACCTCTTTTTCCTGGAGCGGAACCGGGCTGTTCGCCGA
>DASQAU010000223.1:0-5818 GCA_035635595.1 Candidatus Eiseniibacteriota bacterium | reverse complement strand
AGACGGCGGCATGCGGACGCCCGAGGACGTCGGCAACGTCCTGCGCAACGAGTACATGCCGATGCTCACGCGCCTGCGCACGATGCCGAAGCCGGTGATTGCCGCCATGAACGGCCCCGCGGTTGGCATCGGCGCGAGCTACGCCCTCGCTTGCGACATCCGGGTCGCCGTGCCCGAGGCCTACCTCCTGGAGGCCTTCATCAACATCGGGCTCGCGCCGGACGGCGGGGTGAGCTGGCTTCTGCCGCGACTGGCCGGAACCGGGATCGCCTACGAGATGTTCTTCACCGGCAAACCCCTGCAGGCGGTGGACGCGCACCGGCTTGGCGTGATCAATCGCCTGGTGCCGGCCGAGAGGCTCGAGGCTGAGGTCCGCGAGCTCGCCGGCCAACTGGCGTCGCAGCCGAGGCAGGCGATGGCCGCCGCCAAGCGGGCGGTGAACCACGCGCTCGAGTCGAGCTACGAGGAAGCGCTCGAGTTCGAGTCTTACCTGCAGGAAGCACAGGCAGGCAGCCCGGAGTTCGTCGAAGGAGTCCAGGCCTTCCTGGCCAAACGATCCAAGAAATGACCGACCTTCGGGACGCTGTCATCGTGGCAACGGCCCGCACACCGATGGGCCGCTATGGCGGCCAGCTCAAAGACGTAAGGCCTGACGACCTGGCGGCCATCGTGCTCAAGGAGGTCTGCGAGCGCGCGCACGTCAAGCCGGCCGAGGTGGAGGACGTCATCCTCGGGTGCGCGAACCAGGCGGGCGAGGACAACCGGAACGTCGCGCGCATGGCGCTGCTCCTGGCGGGCTTCCCGGTCGAGGTGCCCGGCCAGACCGTCAACCGGCTCTGCGGTTCCGGCATGCAGGCGACGATCGCCGCCGCTCGCGAGATCCAGGCTGGCGCCGCTGACATCGTCATCGCCGGCGGCGTGGAGAGCATGACCCGCGCGCCGTGGGTGATGCCAAAACCCGACAGCGCCTACCCGCGCGGCCCGCAAACCGCGTACGACACGGCGCTCGGCTGGCGGCTCGTCAACCCGAGGATGGCGGAGCTGTACGGAACCCTGCAGATGGGGGAGACCGCCGAACGTGTGGCGCAGAAGTACGAGGTGTCGCGTGAGGACCAGGACGCTTTTGCCTTGCGCAGCCACCAACGCGCGGTTGCGGCGCAGGAGTCGGGGCGACTGGCGGAAGAGATCGTCCCGGTGGTGGTGGCCCAGCGCAAGGGCGAGCCGCTCCGGCTGAGCACCGACGAAGGTCCGCGGCCGGACAGCTCGCTCGAGGCCCTGGCCAAGCTTCGCCCGGCGTTCGCCGAGCACGGATCGGTCACCGCCGGGAACTCTTCGCCGCTCAATGACGGCGCCACGGCGCTGGTCCTGATGTCGGCCGCCAAGGCCAAGGAGCGTGGACTGAAGCCGCTGGCAAAGCTGGTCGCCGCCGCGCCCGCGGGCGTCCACCCCGACTACATGGGAATCGGCCCCGTCCCGTCGTCACTCAAAGCCCTCGAGAAGGCAGGCCTGCAGCCCTCGGACATGGGTGTGGTAGAGCTCAACGAGGCTTTCGCCTCGCAGTCTCTCGCATGCGTTCGCCTGCTCGGTCTGGACGAGACCAAAGTCAACGTCAATGGGGGCGCCATCGCGCTCGGCCACCCGATCGGCAGCAGCGGTGCCCGGTTGGTGGGCACGCTGATTCGCCAGATGGTTCGCAGCGACTCCGAGTACGGCCTCGCCACGATGTGCATCGGCGTCGGGCAGGGCATCGCCTCCGTGTGGCAAAGGGTCTAGATATCTCGGAACGGGATCCCGAGGCCGTGCGTGCGATGTTCGACCGCATCGCCCGCCGCTACGACCTGGTCAACACGGTCCTCTCCGGCGGCACCGACGGGGGCTGGCGCCGGCGTGCTGCCCGCTCAACCGGCCTGAAGCCGGGCGGCTGGGCGCTCGATGTGGCGTGCGGCTCGGGCAAGCTGACGGCGGAGCTCGCACGGATCGCCGGCCACGAAGGTCGTGTCGTGGGCCTTGACTTCAGCCCGGAGATGCTCGAGGTCGCGCGGCGCGACCATCCCGGCATCGAGTTCCTGGAAGGCGACGCGCTGAAGCTCCCCTTTGACGACGAGGCGTTTGACGCTTCCACCATCGCTTTCGGGCTGCGCAACCTGTCCGATCCGGTCGGCGGCCTCCGCGAGATGCATCGCGTAGTCAAACCCGGCGGGCGCTCGGTCGTGCTCGAGTTCGTCCGCCCGCCCCAAAACCTGGTCGGGGGCGCCTACCGCCTGTACCTGCGCACGATGCTGCCGGCCATCGGCGGCGCGCTTTCCGGCCAGCCGGCCGCCTATCGATACCTCAGCGACACGGTGGACTCGTACCGCACGCCGGACGAGCTTCGCGCGATGGCAGCTGCGGCCGGCTGGTCCCATGTCGGCTACAAGGCGCTGGCGATGGGGACTGTGGGCGTTTTGACCGGAAATTAGGCAGGCTGAAGGCCAGCTCACCCAGGAGGGCGAGCAGGACCAGTCAGGCGCCGGATAAATTCTCGAATCCGGCCGGAAAGTCACCTGTCAGCGGGACTGCGAGCTCGTCGACGATCTTAAGCAAGTCGGCCAACACCGCTGAGCGGTTGTCCTTCCGATAAGCGACGCCACATTCGAGCATTGGACTCGGAGCCAACCGCCGGTAGACGAGACCCAGGTGACCCGCAGCGGACGCTCTCACGTCGCTGATGAAGGTGACCGCATCCTCCCGGTTTACGACGGCTTCAGCCAGTTGATCGGGCGGTTCATAAGCTACGTAATTGGGATCCTCGTCAAGGTGGCGAGCGAGCCAGCTGGTGCATGTCGCTATCAGTGCGTCGTTCACGCCCGCTGACACGGCGATCATCGGCACGCCGCGAAGCTGGCGCACCGGTATGGGATCCATCGCCGTCAGGGGATGAGTTGGCGCCATCAAGACGACGAGCTCCTTGCGATCGATCGATCGGACCGCAATCTCGGAGTTGACAGGGGTCCCAACTGTGACGAATGCAAGGTCGGCTTCGCGCTTCAAAACCCGGTCCAGGTTGGCCACCGAGTAGCCCGACATCGTGTCGACCGCAGCTTCCGGATGCTGGCGCCGGAACGCGAAAACAATGCTGGTCGGCAGCCCGTCCCAGGTCGCCAGATACAAAATGCGCAGTCGCCCGGCTTTGACGGCGACATGGTGTTTCATCTCCGCGATGGCCTCGTCCTCGATATCGATGAGGCTGTTGGCATACGGCAGCAGCACCTGTCCCGCAGGCGTCAGGTGCAGGTCTCGAGAGCTGCGATCGACAAGCTGGACTCCCAGCTCTTTCTCCAGGACCTGAATTCGCAAAGTGAGCGCCGGCTGGGTCAGGTTGAGGCTCGCTGCGGCGTGGCCAAAATGTCGCTGGCTGGCAAGTGCCGCGAACGCTCTAAGGTGGCGTAGTTCCAATCAGGTCCCTTCCCTGGGCTGCAAAGCTTTGATCAGGGTAGCGGACGATTCGAGCGCGCTGGCAGTGATTGAAGTCACGGACGCTTGTTGCGGGCTTTGTTACGCGCATCGGGCGACGATGAGCTACAGCGCATGACCACCGCCGTGTTGGACGCCACCATCCGCCGTCCGCTTCTCCCAGGCGTAGGCGGGGAAAAGGTGGTCGAGACACGCGGCCTGACAAAGCGCTATGGCACCGGCATAGTCGCGGTCGACTCCCTCGACCTCAGCGTGTATCGCGGAGAGGTCTACGGCTTCCTCGGGCCGAACGGAGCGGGCAAGACGACCACGCTCCGGATGCTCCTGGGGCTCATCCGCCCAACCCTCGGAACCGCCACGGTCGCAGGAGCGGCGCCCGGTTCGCCGGCGTCGCTGGCCCGGGTCGGCGCGATCGTCGAGACACCAGCCTTTTACCCGTACATGACGGGCTACGACAACCTGCGCCTGCTGGCCATTTACTGCGGTGTCAAGCCATCGCGCGTGGACGCCACCCTCGCCGAGGTGGAGCTCACGCCGCGTGCACACCACAAGTTCTCCACCTACTCGCTGGGGATGAAGCAGCGGCTTGGAATCGCGGCTGCTCTCCTCAAGGAGCCCGAGCTCTTGATCCTCGACGAACCGACCAACGGCCTTGACCCCCAGGGCATGGCCGATGTGCGAAACCTGATCATCGAGCTCGGCAAGGGCGACCGCACCGTTCTGATCTCCAGCCACCTGCTGGGCGAGGTCGAGCTGATGTGCACCCGGGTGGGCGTGATCCGCAAGGGAAGGATCGTCGCCGAAGGCACGGTTGACCAGCTGCGCGGCGCCGCGACTCTCGCGGTTAGAGGAACACCTGAGGAGACAGCGCGAGCCATTCTGATTGCGGAGGCAGGCGCCGACAACGTGACCGCGATGGGCGATGCCACATTCAGCGTCAAGGTCGACCTGCAGCGCACCGCGGAGATCAACAAGCACCTCGTGCAGGCTGGCGTCTCGGTGACCGAGCTGCGCGCCGACGAGCGATCGCTCGAAGACATCTTCATGGAGCTCACCGGCACCGAGGGCGGGCTCTGATGTATTCAGTGTTCCGCGGCGAGCTGTTCAAGGTGGTCCGTCGACCGGGGATCTGGGTCCTGATCAGCGTGCTGCTCGCGCTGGCCATCCTGATCGGCTACGCCATCACGTGGCTCATCTATACGTTTCCACCGCCTGGCAGCTCCCAGGGCCTCCCGCCGGGTACGACGCTGGCCGACTTCAAGGTGGCGCTGTACCCTCAGAACTTCGTCAGGCAGACGCTGAGCCAGTGGGGAGTCCTCGGCGGCGTGTTCGCCCTGATCGTAGGCGTCCTCATGCAGGGCAGCGAGTACGGGTGGGGCACCATCAAGACGCTGTATACGCAGCGCTCGGGGCGCTTGACGATGCTGTTCGGAAAGATCGCCGCGCTGGCGGTGGTCGTGGCGGTGATGGTTGTCGCGCTGTTCGCTGTAGACGCCGCATCGAGCTCTGTCGTCGCATGGGTCGACGGCAAGACGATCACCTTTCCTGATTTGGATGTGATCGTGAAGGCGCTTGTCGCCGCTTTCCTGATTTTTGGGTTCTGGGCGATTTTCGGGCTCACCCTTTCCACTCTCTTCCGCCAATCCGCGATGGCGATCGGCCTCGGGCTTGCGTACGCGCTGGTCGTTGAGGTGCTGATCTTCGGGCTGCTGGGCGGCCTGGGGGGCGACATCGTCAAGAAGATCCAGCAATGGTTCCCAATCGCCAATACCAACTACCTGGCGCAGTCGTTCGGATCGATCAGAGTCCGTGGAATCCAAGGACAGACCACCCCGTATGCCGACGCCTCGCACGCCGTCGTGATGCTGTTTCTCTACGTTTTGGCGTTCACGGCCATAACGGCGTATCTGTCGCGAACCAGGGACATCACCGCCTAACTCACCGCTGACGGTTCAGCGTCAAACGCTGTAAATAGATGCGCGCGCTGCTTGCCGCCGAGCGACTAAGCCTCGCCTTACCTCTTCGACAACGTGTCGCTTGACAACGCTACTTAACATGCGACAATCGCTCCGCCGCATGAGCACTCTGGCCCGGCGGAACCAGGTCCGTCGCAGCTCACATCAACCGAGGCTCTGACATGGGTCGGGCAACATTCCGTGCCTACTCCTCACCAACCTTGGTTCTCCTGGCAATGGATTGGCCCGACGGAAAGAACTTCAAGGACTTCCTGGGATTTGCGATCCTCCGCTCTCCAGGATTCAAACCAGGCGAGAAAGATGGATACCTCCTCAACAAGATTGGATTTGCCCCACCTGGCCCTTATTCGCAATCCCTGCCCAGCAACGTGTCGCCCATCCAGAAGTTT
>DASQAU010000222.1:0-5261 GCA_035635595.1 Candidatus Eiseniibacteriota bacterium | reverse complement strand
GGCCTGTGAAGGACGTCTTGCGGCGCCTGCTGGCGGGCGAGCTCACCGAGGACCAGGCGGTCGTCGAGCTGCGCAGGCTTCAGCTCGACGAGCTCGGCGGGCGGGCCAAGCTCGACCTCGGGCGCTTTTTGCGGCGGGGCGTCCCGGAGGTCATCCTCGCCACGGGCAAGGCTCCAGTTGACGCGGCACGCCTGGCCGTTGCAATGGCCGAGCGGCAGGGACAGGGGCTGATCAGCCGGATGACTCCAGCGCACCAGGCCGCGCTGCAGGAGGCTGCTGCGGCATCTCAGATGCAGGTGATTCCTTACGCCGCTTCGGCGCGCGTGCTGCGCCGCGACTTCACACCTGAAGCGGTTGAAGGCAAGGTCGGCATCCTCACGGCTGGGACCTCGGATCTCGCCGCCGCCGAGGAAGCGCAGATGGTCGTTGAGGCGTGCGGCCTGGAGGCGCGCCTTGACGCCGACCTCGGCGTCGCCGGCCTGCATCGGTTTGTCGGCCCGCTGGCGGCGATTCTGGAATGGGGCGCCGACGTGATCATCGTCGCCGCAGGCATGGATGGAGTGCTGCCAGGCCTCGTCGCCGGGCTCATCGACCTGCCGGTGATCGGCCTGCCCGTCTCGACGGGCTATGGTCGCGGCGGCGCCGGCGAGGCCGCGCTCACGACGATGCTGCAGTCGTGCTCAACGGGGTTGGTGGTCGTGAACATCGACAACGGCGTGGGCGCCGGCGCTGCGGCGGTGCTGATCGCTCAGCGTCGCCTGCGCGGGCGCAAAGACGCCGCGACCGCCCCCAGGAGCGCAACCACCAACAGCACGCCGAGCAAGACCGGTGCGATCGCACGCCACACGTCGACGCCGCCCGGGATGGCGAAGGTGAGGCCCAGGACCAGCAGCGTGCAGAGCACTCCAGCCAGCAGCCAGGGGAAGCCGCGGCGCCGGCGGCCGTAGAAAAGCAGCCACAGCAGACCAGGCTTTTTCTTGGGCGTGCTCAAAGGAGATGCGCCACCTCGGTGAGTGACGAGATCGTTGGGATGCCGTCCGGGGGCCGCGCCTCGGCGTGCGCTGTGAAGATGACGGCGCGCATCCCTACAGCCCGCGGCCCTTCGTAGTCTTCGCGCACTCGGTCGCCGACGAACAGTGCCTTGTTCGGATCGACGCCGATGGCGTCGAGCGTGGCGAGGTAGATCTCAGCAGCCGGCTTGCGCTTTCTGATCGCGCTCGAAAAGACCACCGCGTCCACCAGTTGTGCGACGCCGTTCGTTTCCACCTGGCGCCGCATCATCTCAGGCGGAAAGGGAGCGTTCGAGCAGACACCGCGTTTGACTCCCTGGACGCCAAGCCATGACAGGACCTGCAGCGCGTCCGGGTCCAGACGCGCAGCCCGGTCCCAGCACATCTGCTCGGCGTCGAGGATTTCATACAGGAGGCCGTCTGGCAGCCTGATCCCGGCCTTCGCCCACGTCTCGCGAAAGACGTCCATGTACTCCACCTCGTCCTCGCTCATGCTCCCGACGTACTGCTCGAGCGGTAGGAGGATGTTTTCGAGGATTGCCTCGGCCTCCGGCGCCGGCGCTCCCAGGGCAGCCTCGATGCGAGGCCTGAAGCCACGGATCACCTCGAGCAGGTCCTCGGTCGGGTACTCGAACGTGACCAGCGTCCGTCCATAGTCGAACAGCACGCCTCGCGGTTCGGGCATCCGCATATCCTGATCCCCGTGGCAAAACGGTTGACGCATCTCGACGAGCGCGGAGCCGCGCGCATGGTCGACGTGGCGGACAAGGCGTCGACCGCGCGCGAAGCGCTGGCCGAGTGCGTGGTGCGAATGGCTCCGGCAACGCTGCGTGCCGTCCGCGAAGGCACGGCCAAGGGCGACGCCGTCCAGGTCGCCCGCGTGGCTGGCATCATGGCGGCCAAGCGGACATCGGAGCTGATCCCGCTCTGTCACCCACTCCCGCTGACCAGCGTCACCGTCGACTTCGAATTCGTGACCGGCGGCGTGCGAGTCCTGGCCCGCGCCCATGTCACCGGCCAGACCGGAGTCGAGATGGAGGCGCTGACCGCGGCTGCTGTGGCCGGGCTGACGCTGATCGACATGACCAAGGGAATCGAAAAGGGCGTCTACCTCGAGACGGTCCGCCTGCTGGAGAAGTCGGGCGGGCGATCGGGTACCTGGAAACGTCCACCCGAGAAATGAGCCGTGTACATATCGTCACCATCAGCGACCGGGCATCGGCCAGGAAGATGGAGGATGAGAGCGGACCGGCGCTGGTGCGCATCCTTCTGGAGGCTCAATTCGAGGTCACCGGGCCGCAGGTCGTTCCGGACGACCTGCGCCGCATCGCCGACGCGATCGTCGACGCGGTAGACCTGGGAGCCGACGTCGTCGTCACCACGGGTGGCACCGGCCTCGGCCCCCGCGACGTGACTCCGCAGGCGACGTCGGAGGTGATCGACTTCGAGGTCCCGGGCATCGCTGAGGCTATGCGGCGGGCAGGCGCGGCGAAAACTCCGATGGCCGCGCTGTCTCGCGGGCTGGCAGGTGTCCGCGGGCGCGCGCTGATCATCAACGTGCCCGGCAGCGTCAAGGGTGCGATCGAATCGCTGGACGCCGTGATGCCGACGCTCGGCCATGCGGTCCGGCTCCTGCACGGCGACACCGATCACGATTGAACCTCAACGCAGACCTCGGTGAAGGCGCCGGCGACGACGAGGCGATCCTTGCCTGCGTCGACAGCGCGAGCGTCGCGTGCGGGGTCCACGCCGGCTCTGTTTCGATCACCATCGCCACGGCATCGCGATGCGTCGCGCTGGGCATCGAGGTCGGCGCGCATCCGGGATATGACGACCGCGCGAACTTCGGCCGCGTCGAGCTGCCCCTGCCGGTCGCCGAGATCGAGGCGCTGGTCGCGTTCCAGGTCGCCGGTCTCGCGGCCATCGCTCCGGTCAGGTATGTGAAGCCTCACGGAGCTCTCTATCACCGCTGCCAGCACGACCGTGCGGCCGCCGACGCTCTTGCACTGGTCGCCAGAGAGCACGGGGTTGGAGTCGTCGGACAGCCTGGGTTCGAAATCATCGCGGCGGCGCAGCGGGCCAGGATCCCCGGCTACCGCGAGGGTTTCGCCGACCGCCGGCTCCGGGCCGACGGGAGCCTCGCGCCGCGCTCGCAGGCTGGCGCTGTGCTCGAACCGAAGCAAGCTGCTGAGCAAGCCGTCGCACTTGCGCAAACAGGGCTTTACGACACGATCTGCGTTCACGGCGACACCCCCGGCGCAGGCGAGGTGGCCGCGGCGGTGCGGCGGGCGCTCGACGAAGCCGGGATCAAGACGGCACCGCTGGGCGGTCGCCTATGACCGGGGCGTCGATCAAGGAGCTGAGCGACCTCGACGACCTGCACGAGCTGGCGGAGCTTTTTGCCGTGGTTTGGGGACGCCCAGGCGAGCCACCGATCAGCTCCGACGTCCTGAAGGCGCTCGCTCACTCCGGCAACTACGTCTGCGGCTCCTATTTGAGCGGAAAGCTCGTGGGCGGACTGGTCGGCTGGTTCGGCGGCATGCCACCGCAAGACCTGCACCTGCACTCGCACATCCTTGGAGTCACCGCAGGCAGCGAGGCGCACGGCCTGGGGTTTGAGCTGAAGCAGCACCAGCGCCGCTGGTGCCTCGAGCGAGGCGTCAAGGTCATCCAGTGGACGACCGATCCCTTGGTGCGCCGCAATGTCTACTTCAACGTGACCAAGCTCGGCGCGCGGGCGACCGGATACCTGACCAACGTCTATGGGGTGATGACGGACGGGATCAACGCGGGGGAGGAATCGGACCGGCTGCTCATCACCTGGAGCCTCGATTCCCCTTCCGCCGGCGCTGAGCCAAATGTCGACGACTTGACTCGCGCGGGCGCGGTCACCGTGCTTTCGATTGGGGCGGCCGGTGAACCGGTGGCTGCGCAGGCTGCGGTCGCGCGCGTCCTTCTATGTCAGGTTCCGGATGACATCGTTGTGCTGCGGCGAGAAGACCCGAGCCTGGCACGCGCGTGGCGCACGGCGGTGCGCAAGGTAATTGGTGGTGCTGTCGAGGCCGGCTATGAGGTGAGCGGCGCGACCCGGTCTGGCTGGTACGTGCTCGAATCCTGAGCTAACTAGACTTTTCTGGTGCTGCAGGTTGGGGACAAAGCCCCCGAGTTCAAGCTTCCGACCACAGGTGGCTCCGAGCTAACGCTCGCCGACGCGCTCCAGAAACACAAATCACTGGTGTTCCTCTTTTATGTGCTCGATTTCACAGGCGGTTGAAGGATGGAGTTGACCGAGTTTCGGTCAAGGCACGAGGCGGCCGCGGCGGACGGCATCGGCATCTACGGCATCAGCGTCGATTCGGTGTTCTCGCACCAGGCATTTGCGACGGAGCTCGGCGGCCTGCCGTTCGACCTGATCGGAGACTTCGAGCGCAAGATGGTCACCGACTACGGCGTGCGCCGCGATGACGTGGAAGGCTACGCAGGGCTCGCGCGGCGAACGGTTTTCGTTATCGACGGCAAGGGCACCATCACGTACACCTGGGTCACGTCGCCCGAGCAGCGGCAGCCGGATTACGACCTCGTGATCGAGGAGGCGCGCAAGGCGGCCAGCGGATGAACGCGCAGGTGCACCAGATTGACGCCGCGTGGAACCAACTCTCTGCACTGGTGCAGCGGCTCGGACCTGGTGGCTTGATGGCCAAGGCTGCCGACGGGTGGGCTGTAAAAGATCACCTCGCCCATATCGGCGCATGGGAGCATTCCCTGCTCGGATTGATTGGAGGCCAGGACCGGCTGGCAGCGATGGGTGTGCATGAGACCGTGGAAGAGAACACCGACGCTGTGAACGACGCTGTCTTCAAGCTTCACCAGCACGAGACTGCGGAGCAGGCGCTGAAATACTTCCGCGACTCGCATGTGCAGCTGATGGCCGCGCTCGGCAAGCTGACCGACGCTGACCTTGAGCAGCCGTACAGCCACTACCAGCCGAGCGACCCTGAGGAAATGCGACCGGTGCGCGGGTGGGTGGCCGGCAACACTTACGAGCACTACGCCGAGCACATCGACTGGATCAATCAGCTCTTGAGCGAGTCGAGCGCCGCTCGCTGAGCCGTGCGCAACTTCCGCGCGGATTCGATGCTGACCTCCGCGAACCTCAACCTGTCGCCAGGCAGCAGCTGGGCGGCGACCGGCATCGCTGCGCTCGCCACCGTGGCGACCACAGGGTACCCGCCGGCGGTCTGGTGGTCGGCC
>DASQAU010000221.1:0-4399 GCA_035635595.1 Candidatus Eiseniibacteriota bacterium | reverse complement strand
TCGTTGTCGCGGATGTCCTCGGCGTTGACCTCCGGCACGACGAGCGGGACGTTCTCCTTCATGCGCCAGGCAGAGCTGTTGTCGATGACCAGCGCGCCCGCTTCGGCGGCGAGCGGCCCGTACATCAATGCAATGTCGCCGCTGGCGGCAAACAGCGCGATGTCGATGCCTTTGAACGCTTTCTCGTCAAGCGGCTCGACCCTGAGGGAGCTGCCGTTGTAGGTAACCGTCAGTCCCTTCGAGCGCTCCGATGCGAGAGCGATGACACGTTCGCATGGGAACTGGCGCTGCGCGAGCACGCGCAGCATCTCATGCCCGACCATCCCGGTCGCGCCGACGACAGCAACGTTTAGTCGCTTGGAGGTGGGCACGATTTCAGTTTAACGAAGGCCCAGGAGTTCGTCGAGCCCGCGATAGAAGCGCGGCTCCGAGGTGACCTTGCGGATCGCGAGGAGCACGCCCGGGATGTAGGCCTCGCGGCTTGTCGTCCGGTGGACGATCGTCAGAGTCTGCCCGGGAAGGCCGAAGATGACCTCCTGGTCGGCGACGAAGCCGGGTAGGCGCACGCTGTGCACGGCGACGTTCCCCTCCTCCCCACCTCGCGTTCCGGCCAGCGTCTCCTTCTCTGCTTTCTTGTGGCTGAACGGTTTGTCACGCCGCAGCGCGGCGAGCCTTTTCGCGGTCGACAGGGCCGTTCCGGACGGAGCGTCCAGCTTGGTCGCGTGGTGCATCTCGATCACCTCGACGGCATCGAAATGAGGGGCGGCTATGTCAGCCAGGTGCATCATCAGCACGGCGCCGACCGCGAAGTTCGGCGCGACGATGCCGCCGATCCCCTTGCTCTTGCAGGCGGTCTCGAGCTTGTCGACGGCGTCCGCGCTCAGGCCCGTGGTACCGATCACCGGCGAGGCGCCTGAGGCGACCGCCGCCAGCGCGTTGTGGAGCGCCTCTGACGGCTTGGTGAAGTCGACCAGGGCCCGTGGCCTTTTGCCGTGCAGAAAGGCCGCCAGGTCGTCGCCCAACTCGACTCCGCCGACATATTCGATGCCGGGCTCAGACTGGAAGGCCGCGGCGAGCACCGAGCCGACCTTGCCGCGGTAACCGGTCACCGCGACTCGTATCGGCTCGGTCATTTGCTACCTAGTTCCGGCGAGGACCACGTCCGCCGCCGCCGCCGTTTCGACCACCTCGGTCCCGTCCTCCCCCGAACCCGCCTTCTCGTGGCGGCGGCGGTGGCGACGCCAGCGCGGTGGCCATGACGTCCTTGTCGATCTTCTCTTCGATCGGCTCGCCCTTGGCCGTCAGCTCCTCGATCGCTGCCTGCCGGCTCAAGTTGAGGCGGCCCTGGCTGTCGACCTCGACCGCCTTGACGACGATCTCGTCGCCGACGTTGGCTACTTCTTCCACCCTTTCAACCCGGTGGTCGGTGAGCTTGGAGATGTGAACGAGGCCGTCCTGGTTGGGCAGCACCTCGACGAAGGCCCCGAAGGGCATGATGCGCACGACCTTGCCCTTGTAGATCTTGCCGACCTCGACCTCGTCGGTCAGGCCTTTGATCCAGTCGATGGCACGCTTGCCACCTTCCTGGTCGACCGCGGCGATGAACACCCGGCCGTCGTCCTCGACATCGATCTGGGCGCCTGTCTCCTCGGTGATCTTGCGGATCATCTTGCCTCCCGGGCCGATGATGTCGCGGATCTTGTCGGGGTTGATCATGATCGTCGTGATGCGCGGCGCGTAGGGGCTCATCTCGCTCCGAGGCCTGGGCAGCACGGCCAGCATCTTCTCGAGCACGAAAAGGCGCGCCTCGCGAGCCTGCTCGAGCGCCTGGGCGAAGATCTCGTGCGTCAGGCCCTTGATCTTGATGTCCATCTGAAGGGCCGTGATTCCGTCACGAGTCCCCGCCACCTTGAAGTCCATGTCGCCGAGGTTGTCCTCGACTCCCTGGATGTCGGTGAGCACAGCGAACTTGCCTTCACGGGTCACCAGGCCCATCGCGATGCCTGCGACCGGAGACTTGATCGGGACCCCTGCGTCCATCAGTGCGAGCGTGGAACCGCAAACAGAAGCCATCGAGGTCGAGCCGTTTGAGCTGAGGATCTCGGAGACCAGCCGCATCGTGTAGGGCCACTCCTCGACCGGTGGAATCACCGCGAGCAAGGCCCGCTCGGCGAGAGCGCCATGACCAATCTCACGGCGGCCTGGACCGCGCAGCGGTCGAGCCTCGCCGACCGAGAACGGCGGGAAGTTGTAGTGATGCATGTAGCGCTTGAACTCTTCGGCCGTCAGGCCGTCGAGCTTTTGCTGGTCCGACATCGATCCGAGGGTCGCGATCGTCAGCGCCTGGGTCTGTCCACGGGTGAAGAGGCCCGAACCGTGCGTGCGAGGCAGGACGCCGACCTCGACTGTGATGTTCCGCACGTCCTTGAGGCCGCGGCCGTCAATGCGAACGCCCTCATCGACGATCCGTTCGCGAACCCTGTCCTTGAGGGCCTTGTCGAAGAGCTTCCCGAGGATCTCGACGTGCTCGGGGAATCGCTCGCCGAGCTCGAAGACTGTCTTGCTCCGCAATTCATCGATGTCGGCCTCTCGCGAGGCCTTGTCGGCCTTGTAAAGCACCTGGTCGAGGCGAAGCGCCAGGTATTCCCCGACGATCTCGATCATCTGCTGCGGGTAGGGCACCGGCACCCACTCCCGCTTCTCCCTGCCGACCTGCTGCTGCAGCTCGACCTGCGCTGCGCAGATCCCCTTGATCGCCTCGTGGGCCATCTCCAGTGCGTCGAGCACGGTCTGCTCGGTGACACCCTTGGCCCCCGCTTCGACCATCAGGATCGCGTCGGCGGTGCCCGCGACCACCAGGTCGAGCTCTGACTCGCCCATCCGCGACAGCGGAGGGTTGACGATGATCTTTCCGTCGAGCATTCCCATGCGGACTGCTCCGACGGGCCCCCCAAACGGGATATCTGAGATCACCAGCGCCGTCGAGGCGCCGTTGATGCTGAGGATGGTCGGGTCGTTTTCCTGGTCCACGGAAAGGACCGTCGACACGACCTGGACATCCAGCCGGAACCCTTCCGGAAACAGCGGTCGCAGCGGACGGTCGGTCAGCCGCGATGCCAGGATCGCGGTCTCGCTCGGGCGTCCCTCGCGGCGCATGAAGGCACCGGGGATCTTGCCCGCCGCGTACAGCTTCTCCTCGTAGTCGCAGGTGAGCGGGAACCAGTCGATTCCCTCGCGTGGCTCCTTCGCCATCACCGCGGTGCTCAGGACGACGGTGTCGCCCTGGCGCAGGATCACCGCCCCGTTTGCCTGCTCGGCCACCCGGCCGGTCTCGATCGACAGTCGCTTGTCGGCGACCTCAACGTTCTTCGTGACGATTGCCACGTGCAATACCTCCATGTTCTGGGAGGACGGCCCCCGGAGGTGCGACCTGGGTCAGGTTCCTAGCAGCTGCCGCCAGGTCAATGACCTGAGTGAGAGCTTCTAAGAGTCTGACCCGCGCAGGAACAGCGGTGGGGTCCTCCCGATTGACTTACGACGCCGGCGCTATCTCCTGATCCCGAGCTTGCCGACAAGGGCGCGATAGCGCTCGATGTCGGTGTCCTTCAGGTAGTTCAGCAGACGCCGTTGTTTGCCAACCAGGAGGAGGAGGCCGCGGCGCGAATGGTGGTCTTTGGCGTGCGTCTTGAGGTGCTCAGTGAGCTCTCGAATGCGCGCGGTCGAAAGCGCGACCTGGACCTCGGGTGAGCCCGTGTCCTTGTCAGCGCGCTTGTACTCCGCGATGAGTTTGCCCTTGACGTCCGTCTCTACTGCCAAACCGAACGAAGAGTATACGTGCGACGAGGTTTTGACCTCAGGACACGTACTCGGCCGACCCGTCGGACCGCGGGTCGGCGGCAGCACGCCACGAGTTCACCCCATCGATCACCATCGCCTGCGAGTGTCCGAATGAATGGTGGTGTCGAGGCATCAACTGAAACGTTCGATCTGAGCGGGCGAGCTCGGCGGCGTGCGGATAATCCGCCTCGATCGACGTCCGCGCCCCTCCTGCCTGGACTCGAACGCGAGGCCGCGCGACGGCTTCGGATGGATCGAGCTGGTGGTCGACCAGGTTGACCAGCACCTGCGCCTGGATCTGGGGCTGTCCCTCCCCTCCCATGGTGCCGAAGATCGCCCAAGGCTTCCCATCTCGGGTCGCCAGCGCCGGGATCAGCGTGTGCATGGTCCGCTTGCGTGGTTCAAGCCGGTTGACGTGTTGCGGGTCGAGCTTGAAGTAGCAGCCTCGGTTCTGCAGCAGCATACCGGTGCCTTCCGCGACGACGCCCGACCCGAAGTCGAAAGCGACGCTCTGGATCAGCGACACCAGGTTGCCGCGCTCGTCTGCCGCACACAGATAGAC
>DASQAU010000220.1:0-25796 GCA_035635595.1 Candidatus Eiseniibacteriota bacterium | reverse complement strand
ATGGTGCCTGTAGGCATTTCCATCTCCTATATCTCTCGAACTTAGGCTACTCAACTCGGCGAGGCCTGTTCGAGAAAACAAGAGACCTGCGGTGAGCGCTCGTACTGTACGAACTGATAGGAGTATACCCCAGACGGTCAGGTCCTAACCCCTGGGGTCTCGGTGAGCCTCCTGGCACGGGATTGGTCCACTTCGGTCAGGTGTCGTTTCCGAAGCCGCAGATGCTTCGGCGTAACCTCCAAAAGCTCGTCGTCACCCAGGAAATCCAGCGATTGCTCCAGGCTCAATCTCGAAGCGGGCGTCAGCCGGACCGAGATGTCGGATGTCGACGAGCGGATGTTCGACTGCTTCTTCTCCCGGCAGACGTTGACCCGGATGTCTCCAGGCCGCTTCTGGATGCCGACGATCATGCCCTCGTAAACCTCTTCGCCCGCCTCGATGAAGGTAGTTCCCCGCTCCTGCGCCCCGGCCAGCCCGAACGCCAGCGATTTGCCGGGGGACGACGCGGTGAGGGCCCCGTTGCGCTGCTCCCGAAACTCTCCGAGAAACGGCCGATAGCCCATGCCGATCGAACCCATCAAGCCGGTGCCCGCGGTCAGGGTGAGAAACGTGTTCCGAAAACCGATCAATCCGCGGGTCGGGATGAGGTACTCGAGCCGCACGCTGCCCTTGCGGTCGTACGTGATCTCGAGCATCTCGCCGCGGCGCTTGCCGAGCGCTTCGGTCACGGCGCCGAGGTTCTCCTCGCGCACGTCAACGGTCAGGTGCTCCACGGGTTCCATGCGCTGGCCGTTGATCTTCTTCACGATGGCCTCGGGACGCGAGACCTCGAACTCAAAACCTTCGCGACGCATGGTCTCGATGAGCACCGCAAGGTGCAGCTCACCGCGTCCGCTGACCAGGAACTGCTCGGCGGCGTCAGTGTCCTCGACGTGAAGGCCGAGGTTTGTGTCGAGCTCCTTGTAAAGCCGCGCCCGCAGCTGGCGCGTGGTCGAGAACTTGCCTTCGAGCCCGGTGAACGGCGACGTGTTGACGCCGAAGGTCATCCGCACTGTCGGCTCGTCGATGGCGATTCTCGGCAGGGCGTCCGGCGCCTCAGGATCGGCCAGCGTGTCCCCGATCGCGACCTCCTCCAGGCCGGTCAGGAGCACGATGTCGCCCGCGCTCGCGTTCGGCACCTGGACGCGGTCGAGCCCTCTGTACATGAGGACCTGCACCACCCTGGCGCGGCGCGCCTCGCCGGCAGCGTTCAGCACCGCGACCGCGTCGCCCGGCGCCACGCGGCCTCGCGAGATGCGACCGATCGCCATCGTGCCTGTGTAGTCGTCGTACGCACGGTTGGCCACCAGCATCTGGAAGCCGCCCTGCTCCGCGACCGGGGCCGGGATGGTATCGATGATCGTCTTGAACAGGGGCTCGAGGTCGGCCGCAAGGTCGTCGGCCTTGAGTCCGGCGCGACCTTCCTTGGCCACCGAGTACACGACTGGGGCCTCCAGCTGGTCGGCGTCCTCAGCCAGCTCGAGGAACAAGTCGTGAACGCGGTGCAGCGCCTGCTGGGGATCGGCGTTCTTGCGGTCGACCTTGTTGATGACGACGATGATGCGCAGGCCGACCTCGAAGGCCTTCCGGAGCACAAAGCGCGTCTGAGGCATCGGGCCCTCTGCAGCGTCGACCAGCAGCAAGCAGCCGTCCGCCATGTTGAGGACGCGCTCTACCTCTCCACCGAAATCGGCATGACCGGGCGTGTCGATGATGTTGATCGTCACGCCCTCATGCCGGACGGAGGTGTTCTTGGCGAGGATGGTGATGCCCTTCTCGCGCTCGAGGTCGTTCGTGTCCATGATCAGCGTGCCGACATCCTGGTTGTCGCGGAAGGTGTGGCTCTGCTTCAGCAGGGCGTCGACCAGCGTCGTCTTCCCGTGGTCGACGTGCGCGATGATCGCGACGTTGCGAATGTCATGCCGAAGGTTGGTCGGGGTCATTGGATGGCAGCAGGCACTATACGGAGAGGACGTGCCCGGGAAGGAAGCCGGCTAAACCTCGGCTCGGGTTCGCTCGGCTCGCAGGGGGGCGCCGATCTCGTTCAAGAAACTGAGCAGCTCCCGATACGAGTCGAGGAACGACGTCTCGTGGTAATCGATCCCTCGCTCGCGGCAGAACTGCTGGATGATCGGCTGCGCTCGCCGCATGTTCAGTCGCGGCATCCCAGGGAACAGATGATGCTCGATCTGGTAGTTGAGCGAGCCGTACCAGAGGTCGGTCAGGGGATGACCGCGAACGTTACGGGCGGTCAGCACCTGCGTGCGCACGAAGTCAAGGCGGCTCGAGCTGTCGGTTTGGGGCATTCCCTTGTGGTTGGGAGCAAAGACCGCCGCCATGTAAGCGCCTCCGACGCCCTTCTGGATCAGCACCACCATCAGCGCCGACCACGGACCCAGGAAGTAGAACATCGCACCCAGGTACAGCACGGCGTGAACGGCAAGGAGGACGAACTCCGTGCGCCGGTAGCGCGAAGGCTCTTTGATCAGGTATTCGAAGCCTGCGACGTGCATGCTCCAGGCCAGAAACGTCGTCAGCGGGAAGAAGAGGTAGGCCTGGTACATCGCGGCCAACCTGCCCGCGCCGCGCCGGGCTTGCGCCTGCTCGTCGTTGTAGGCGATGGCGCCGACTTTGATGTCGGGGTCGAGGTCGACGTCGTTCGGGTTGCCGTGGTGGCGGTTGTGCTTCTGAACCCACCAGCCGTAGCTCACGCCGAGCAGCAGATTGGCGGTGACCAGCCCCACGAACGCGTTTTTCCCTGGCGACGCGAACATCTGGCGGTGGCCTGAGTCGTGCAGCTGGAAGCCGAGCTGTACCGAGACGATGCCGAGGGCGAAGGCGGCCAGGGCCTGGGCCCAGACTGCCCCCACGGTGAAGACCAGTATCAGGCAGAACGTCCAGACGACCAGGTTGGTCGTGATGCTCAGGACGTAGTAGGCGGGCCGCTTTTCGAGCAGGCCGGCGTCCTGGATTCGGCGCTTGAGAATCGTGTACTCGGGCTCGTTCTTTGCGGCCGCGTCTGTTGGGATGGCTGAAAGCAAGGTTGCCAAGTGGTCATAGGGTGCGGAGGGCGACGTAACAGATTCCATAACAACGGCTGTCCAAGTGGCCAGGTCCGCGGCAGGCAGAATACAGGGTCCATGACCGCGTTTGCCCGCCGCCTGTCCATGGCCGTGCTCGGAGCGAGCTGGGCGATCTCAGTCTCCGGCCCGACGGTCCACGCCGACGAAGGGTGGGTCATAACTTCTTTCAACTCGGACATCACCGTCGCCACCGACTCGACCATCACGGTCAAAGAAGACATCCGGGTGGATTTCGGCTCTCTTCAAAAGCACGGCATCTTCCGGACGATCCCGCTCCGCTATCGCTATGACGACACCAACGACCGCTACTACCTGCTCGAGGTCAAATCCGTCACGGACGGCTCCAAAGGCCTGCCCTATTCGGAGTCGATCGATCACGACAACGATGTGATCAAGATCGGCGATCCCGGCCGCCTGGTTTCAGGCGCGAATCGCTACGTGATCACCTACACCGTGCGCGGGGCGTTGAACTCCTTCGCCGACCATGACGAGCTCTTCTGGAACGTGGACGGGGCCCTCTGGCCGGTGGCGAAGCGATCGGTCACCGCTACCGTGAACCTGCCCGAGCGCGCCTTTCAGAAGGCTGCCTGTTACCAGGGTCCCAACCGCTCGCGGGAGGGCTGCACATTTGCGAGCAGCGGGCAGGCGGTCACCTTCACCTCGACACGGCAGCTTGGATCCGGCGAGCAGATGTCCATCGTGACGGCGCTCAATCAGGGTGTCGTCGACGTGCCACCGCCGCTGCTCGAGGCTCGCAATCGCCAGTTTCCGCAGGACGCATTTGACATCACCCCGCTGACAGTGGCCCTCAGCCTGTTGATCGCGATCGCCGGCATAGGCCTGGTCGTGCGCAACTGGTGGATCCATGGACGCGACCGAGCCTACCTGACCCAGTACTACCTGACCAACGACCCCCGGGAGCGGACCGACCCGCTCTTTCATCACGACCCGCTGGTGGTCGAGTTCGGCGCGCCTCAGAACATGAAGCCCGCGGAGTTGGGCCTGATCCTCGACGAAAGCGCCGACACCAAGGATGTAACCGCCACCATCGTCGACCTGGCCGTGCGCGGGTACATGACCATCACCGAGGTCCCGCGTCAACAGGGGGACTGGACCTTCACCTGGAAGGAGGGTGGTGAAGCGGCGGCTCTGCTGCCATACGAGAAGACCCTCCTCGACGGCATCTTCGCCGGAGGCCGGCAGGTCAAGCTCTCCACCCTCAAGGGCACGTTTGCGCCCACGCTCAGAAAGGCGCAGGGCCAGATCTACACCGACGCCGTCACGCGGAAGCTGTTCACGACCCGGCCCGACACCGCCCGTGTGACTTGGGGATGCCTTGGCGTCGGGCTCGTCATGGCCGGGATCGCCGCCACGGTGCTGCTGGGCCTGAAGTTCGGCTGGGGACTCATCGGAGTCGCGATCTTGCTCGGCGGGATCGTCCTCAGCATCAGCGTCCCCTTCATGCCGCAGCGGACAGCGAGCGGCCGAGAGCTGCTGCAGCGCACGCTCGGATTCCGTCTCTACATGACGACGGCCGAGAAATATCGTCAGCAGTTCGCGGAGAAGGCGCAGATCTTCACGCAGCTCCTCCCCTACGCGATCGTCTTCGGGTGCGTCACGCAGTGGGCGAAAGCATTCGAGGGGATCGACACCAGCGCGACCAACAACTGGTACGCCGGCAACGCACCCTTTCAGGCGGCGCTGCTGGCCAACAGCCTGCAATCGATGAACAACAGCATCTCGAGCGCGATCACGTACACGCCGCCGAGCTCGGGCAGCTCGAGTGGGTTCGGCGGGGGTGGCTCATCGGGCGGAGGCGGCGGAGGTGGCGGCGGGGGCAGCTGGTAAGTGCGGCTCCCAGCTCGTCCAGGTTTCCGCTCGCGGCCCGCTTCAGTGCTCGACATGGTGGTCGCCCTGTGCGCCATCGCTTCTGTCGCGTCGCCTTGGTTGGTCAGTGTTCCTCCGGCGCACCTCCGAGAGACGTTCGGGTTCGAGTCGCCCGCCTGCTGGGTGGCCGTCGTCGCCCTGTTCATCGCGCTGGTGGTTGAGTCCCGAGCCGCAGTCGCGGCGGTCGCCGTGGTCGAGCTCGTTCTGATCGCCTGGTTCGGCTGGGCGATGTGGGTGGTCACCACGCCCCGGTTCGCACAGCTCGGCTTCCCCTTCGCCGGCACGGACATCCTCGGCCCGGGGTGGTACGCAGCCGCGATCGGCCTGCTGGTCACAGCGGGAGTCGTGGTCAAGGACCTCGAAGACCGCGACCTCCCCATAGGGTCGGAGCTGTGGATCCTCACTGCGCTTCCTGGTTTCGGTCTGATCCGGCTCGGCGACTGGAACCGCGGACTGGTGTGGACAGCGCTCTTCTCGGCCGCGCTCTACTTCGCCTCCACCGACTCGCCCGACCCCGCGCAGTTCCTCGAGTACGGTCGGACGGGCAACGTCCCACCCCCGATCCCTCGCGGCCCCGAGTGGATTCTGCTGAGCCTTGCTGCGCTGCTCTTTGTGCTCAGCATCGCAGCGACCGTCCGGATGAGGCGCCGTTCCTTGCAAAGTGAATCCGTTTGAAGATGAGTCGCGCAGTTTGACGAATCTCAGGCAAAGGGCGAGCATGCCCCCGTGGAGCGCTCTGCCTACGACTTCATAATCGTCGGCTCCGGTTTCGGCGGATCGGTGTCCGCGCTTCGATTGGTGGAGAAGGGCTACAAGGTCGCTGTGCTCGAGGCGGGCAAGCGCTTCGGCGCCGGCGATTTTCCAAAGACGAGCTGGAACGTGCGGCGCTACCTGTGGATGCCGAGGCTTGCCTGTCACGGCATCTTGCGACTCACCCTGCTGGGTGATGCGCTGATCGCCTCCGGCTCTGGTGTGGGCGGCGGAAGCCTGGTGTTCGCCAACACGCTGCCGGTGCCCAGGTCAGAGGTCTTCGGACGTCCTGACTGGCCCGGAGGTCGAGATTGGGAGCAAGCCCTCGCCCCGCATTACGCCACCGCAAAGCGCATGTTGGGCGCCACGACAAATCCACATCGCACGCGCGCCGACGACGTCATCCAAGCGTGCGCCGAAGAGATCGGCAAGGGCGATACGTTCAAGCCGACCGACGTTGCGGTCTTCTTCGGTGAACCAGGGAAGGTCGTGCCCGACCCATACTTCGGCGGCGCCGGTCCCGAGCGTGCTGGATGCATCCTGTGCGGCGGATGCATCGTCGGCTGCCGCCACAACGCCAAGAACACCCTGGACAAGAACTACCTCTATCTCGCCGAGAAGGGCGGCGCCGACGTCTATCCAGAGACGCAGGTCGATCGCATCGAACCAGTCGCCGGCAGTTATCGGCTCGAGAGTTTCCGCAGCACGCGCGTGTTCAGAGGCGGCCGCCGGAAATGGAGCGCGCCAAACATCATTCTGGCGGCGGGAGTCCTCGGCACAGTCGGCTTGCTCCTGGAGGCCAAGCACCACGGCCGGCTGCCAGGACTGTCGCCGGCTCTCGGCCGGAGGGTTCGCACGAACAGCGAGGCGATCGTCACCGCGACATCGCGCCGCAAGGATGCGGACTTCACTGACGGAGTTGCGATCACATCAGGCGTCGATCCGGACGAAGTCACGCACATTCAACCGGTTCGCTATCCGCGAGGTTCCGATCTGATCGGATTGCTGTCCAAGCCTCTCACCGATGGCGGGCCTGGAATGCCGCGCGCGCTGCGATTCGTCGCCAACTGCCTGGCGCGCCCGAAAGACTTGCTGCGCTCGCTGATTCCTTCAGGGTGGGCTCAAAGAACGATCGTCCTGCTCGTGATGCAGGTTTCCGACAACCACATTCAGCTCGTTCACCGGCGCCGCTGGTTCTGGCCGTTCTCAGCACTCAGCTCGGCGCCTTCGGAGGCGGGCGAGAAACGCAATCCTTCGTATATCCCTGTGGCCAATGACTTCGCACGCCGTGCGGCCAAGAAAATCGATGGCTGGCCGGGAAGCTCGATCAACGAAGTGCTCTTCGACATCCCTTCGACTGCGCACCTCCTGGGCGGCGCGTCCATCGGCAGCGATCCGCGAGACGCCGTCTGCGACGCCGAGAACCGCGTCCACGGTTACCCTGGCCTATACGTGGTTGATGGCTCGGCGGTGCCGGTCAACCTCGGCGTGAACCCCGCCCTCACGATCACCGCCCTCGCCGAACACGCGATGAGCCTGATCCCCGATGCGCCGAGCCCAGGCCAGAAACAAACCGTCGCGTCGCTCGTTTGAGGCAGGGTGGAAAGATTCTTCCTGAGCGGTGCCAGCGCCACCGCCCCTCTGGCGCTTCGCGCCACCTCCCCGCGCGCGGGGAGGCCAGGTGCCGAGAGCGGGAGTCGAACCCGCACGAGGTTGCCCTCATCGGTTTTTGAGACCGACGCGTCTGCCATTCCGCCACCTCGGCGCCCTCGCAGGAGCCTCGACCATACTAGTTGGCTCGTGAAAGCCGCCTTCGGACTCTTGTTCACTCTCCTGATCGCCGGCTGCGGCCCAACGTTGGCACCTGCGGCCGCGATCTCTCCTGGACCCTCGCAGGGACCGGCTTCGGCCACTCGGATCCAGCAGGCTCCCGTCAGCCCGCCGACTGCTCCGGGCACGAACCTCCCGGCCTTCGCCTGCGCCGACGCCGCGGGCGGCAAGGCGGGCGTAGCAAGCGTCACGACGGCGCGAGTCGCCGCTCAGGTGGGCTACGACCGGTTCGTGCTTCAGTTCGATGCGTTGGTGCCCAGCTACACGGTGAAGCGCCAGCCGACGCCGACTTTCGCGTTCGGTGGCAGCGGCCAGACCATCACGTTGAGCGGCACGTCGGGTGTGCTCGTCCGGGTCCACCCGGCCTACGCCGCCAACACGTTCACCGGACCGACCGACCTCACTCACGGCGAGTACCCCGTTCTGAAAGAGGCCCGGCAAACCGAGGATTTCGAGGGTTACGTGTCCTGGGGCCTGGGATTGGGCAAGGCGGCCTGCATGCGCACCTTCACGCTCACCGATCCGTCTCGCTTAGTCGTCGATTTCTCGACAGCCAGCAGTTAACCTTCCCCGGCGAATGGCAATACAGCCACCGCCGGCGCCGAACATCCCGCTGCAAGCCCCTCCCCCACCCGCGACGAAGAAAGGGGGCTGCTTCGGGCGCGGTTGTGGTTGCGGTTGCGGCGGCTGTCTTGTGGCGGTGGTCCTCGCTTTGCTGCTCGTCGGTGGTGGCGGCTACTACTTCTTTGTCGTGCAGGCGCAGGCCGCCGTCTCCGCACCTGCCGCCCTGGTCGTGATCAACCAGCCCGTCGACGTCGATGGTCACCCCGGAATCCCCGGCCAGGCGCTGAACCCCGGCAACGCCGTCCACACGGGGGCCGGCGCGCACGCGGCGATCCAGTTTCCTGACGGTTCATACGTCCGCATGTCGCCCGACACGTCGGTGACGCTGACCGCGGTCCAGCTGCAGAAGAACGGCGATCTTCAATCCGTCTCGGTGATTCAGAAGGTCGGCCGCACGCTGACGTCGGTACAGCATCTGGCCAGCGGCGCGAGCTTCCAGGTCGGCGGGCATTCCGTCAGCGCGCAGGTTCGTGGCACCGAGTTTGAGATCCTGGTGCGCCCCAACGGCACGAACCTGATCAAAGTCTTCGACGGCACAGTCACGGTCAAAGGCACCACGAGTGCCCAGCTCACCGCCGGCCAGCAGATCGAGGCGGATGCAAACGGAAGGCTCTCGAACCAGCGGCCGATTCAGGCCGACCCGCAGGACCCGTACCCGCTTGCGTCTCAATGTGCGCGAAACGTCGCGACTGGAACGACCGCCGGCACGGCGCAGACCTCGACCGGCGACGCGCTCGCGACCGGACAGACAGCAGAGGTGGACTACGACTCTCCAGGCGGGACGCTAAGCGTCGCCCTCTGCTATCCGGGCAGCTTCATGACACTGACGATCATCGACCCGAGCGGAGTCGAGCACTCGTCGCGACAGGGCTCGCGCCCGGTTGAGGGTCACCTCACCGGTCCGCCGGGACGGTATCGCGCGATAGTGAGAGCCATCGACGCGCCGGGAGGCGAGCCATACGCGGTGTCGTTTGCCACCAACGCCTCGTGCGCCGCCGGCAACGTGGATACCGGCACAGCCGTTCGCCAGACGCTGAGCAACTCACAGATCGCAAATGCTCTCGCCGAGTCGGGCTCGACGGGCATCACGCTGCAGGTGCGGGGCACGTCCCCCACCTCGGCGCGCATCTTCTACTACTCGAATTTGGGTGGCATGCCCATCTCCTGGACCGTCGTCTTCTACGCGGCGACTCCGAACCTTGGCGCTGTGATCACCCAGGTAACCGTGCGCGGGGTCAACGTGACCACGCAGGTGATCTCACGGCTCAGCTCGTTCGGCGATTCCATCAGCTCGATCCCATCCGGGTTCATCGTCGACCGCGTGTACTCGTGCAGCGGTCCCCGAGGCGACGGGATGATGGTGATCGAGGGGCACCGGTAGGGATGAGAGGGAACCGCGCGGTTCCCTCGCATCGGGCCCCTCAACGGCCGCTCACAGTTGACTTTCTGTGGTGGCCGACGCGGCCGGATTCGGGGCCCTGCTCTCCCTCCCGAACGGATGGGACTACCGAAGTTGATAAAGCCTGGCCACGCTGAGAGTCGATGAAGACAAAGTCGCGGCCGGGTGAAACCCGGCCGCCCTTGCCACGCTCCCACCGCCGAGCAAGGGACCCGAAAAGCCTCCGTTAAACGATCCTTGAGCTATCTTTCGCGGGCAACGTGAGAAACGTAGCCGCCCAAACCCCATCTCGACGCCGAGGTGGGCGCCGCGTCCTGATCGTCCTGGTGATCCTGGCCGTGATCGTGGGCGGCGGGATCTTCTGGATCAACCTGTCCGCACAGGCGGCGGTCAACGTCTCGGGAACTCTCACGGTGTACCAACCCACAGCTTCGCTGGCTCGTGGCACCGGAGCCTACTCGCCGGCCGTGACCGGCAAACAGGTTCAGGCCGGCGATTCGGTGAAGACCGACACCAAGGGCCGTGCTTCGGTCCAGCTCCCCGATGGAACTTTGACCCGCATGGCGAGCAACACCGAGATCACCCTCGACTCCGCGCATTTCACGAAGAACGGATCCCTGCACGACGCCAAGATCATCGAGAAGGTCGGGCGCACCCTCACGAGCGTGAGACACCTTGTCGCCGGCGCGACATTCCAGGTGGCCGGGCAATCAGCCGTCGCGTCGGTGAGAGGCACGAAGTTCGAGGTCTACATCAAGGCCGACGGCACCATGATCGTCAAGCTGTTCGACGGCGAGCTCGACTTCGACGGCAAGAACCACGTTCATCTCACGTCCGGCCAGCAGGCGACCGCCGACCCGCAGGGCAACATCGGACCCGCCGGCCCGATCCAGCCCGATCCAGACGATCCGTTCGGACCGGCGCTGGCAGCCTCCGACGCAGTCGCTGCGGGCACAACGCTGGGCACCGAGCAGGACTTCATCGGCGCGCCGCTGCACAACGGTGAGCAGCAGACGTACAGCTACAGCTACGCGGGCGGTCCATTGCTCAAGGCATCGCTCGGTTATCCAGGCAGCGCGATGCAGCTCAAGGTCCAGGCTCCGGACGGCCAGATCTACACCGGCACCGGGCCATCTCCGATCGTGGTTGTGGTCAACAACGCACCCGCGGGCATCTACAAGCTAACCGTGATCGGGGTCAGCGGCCTGGGCGCCGTCGGTGAGGAACCGTTCGTCGCGGTCGCTACTGTGGAGCCGTGCGTCAGCTCTGACATCGATCAGAACGGAGCCGTGCGTCGTGGTTACACGGCGCAGGATCTAGCGGCTGCGGTGCAGGTGTCCGGTCTGTCCAACCTTCGTGTGACCATCGACACCGCCTCGCCCGCGGGCGCGATCGTCACCGGCACCGGGACGTACAACGGAGTCGGCTGGACTGGTTCGGTCTTGCTGGTCGCTCACAGTGGCGTGCTCGACATCATTGCGGTCGGAGGAACGGTCTTCGGAGTGAACGTGCCCGCTCAGCAGATCGTCTCGCAGATCGGGTCGGCGATCGGCCAGGACCCGTCGAGCCTCAACCCGGGATTCGTCGTCGACAGGCTCTTTGCCTGCAACAGCGTGGTGATGATCGACGGCCGCCACGGCGGCTGAGCCCGCGTCCGTCCGTTAGTGAAATCCGAACACGCGCTGGACAAAGCGCATGGCGAGCGTCAGGCCCGAACCCTCCAGCAGCCACGCGACCTCGGCTGCCCCGACGACAAGGACCATGATCGCGCTGAGTCCGATGCTTCCGCGATGCATCACCGGCTGAAGCCAGTGCCCGCCGTCGGCGCGCCGTGCGGGTGAGCTGAGCGCGGACTCCAGGTGGTCGAGGAGCTCGCCGGCCGTGGCGGGCCGGTGGCTCGGGTCACGATCCATCGCATCCTGGAGCACGGAGGCAAAAGACACCGGCAGGTCGGGCACGACATCGCGCACGCTGGGCGGCGGTTCGTACAGGCGGCGGCTGAGCGTCTCGATCCAGCTCTTCGATGAGAATGGCCGGCGTCCGGTGACCGCCTCGAAGATGACAGCCGCAAGCGAGTAGACATCAGCGCGACCATCCACCTCGCGTCCGACCAATCGCTCCGGTGCGACGTAGTCGGGCGCTACAGGACCACCCGCCCCCGGACCGGTGTTGAAGTTCGCGACGGTGCCGAGGCCGAACCCGGTCAGCAACGTGCGACCGTCATCGGCCAGGAGGATGTTCGCCGGCTTGACATCGCGATGAACGGTCGCGCGGGAGTGCGCGTAGTCAAGCGCGCTTGCGATCGGTCGCAGCAGTGCGACGACGCCCAGTGGCTCGTAGCGCTCGCCCGCTTCGAAGACCTCGTCGAGGGTGCGGCCGGCGACCATCTCGGTGACGAGATAGGGCTCGTCCTCCTCGTATGCGAGCTCGTACAGCTTTGGGATCGCCTCGTGCTCGAGTGCGACGTACGAGCGGAGCTCGAGGAGGAACCGCCTTGAAAAGCTGACATCGCGCGCGACGTTGGCGCCGATGGTCCGCACCGCGACGCGGCGCTGCAGGCGCGGGTGTTCGGCCTCGTATACAGACCCAAGGCTGTCGGTCTCGATCTCGCGCAGCACGCGATAGCCGCCCACGTGGTGATGACCGTTACTTGCAGCCTTCGGTGAGGAGCCGTTCTCGTGCGGGCTTTCCTGTCCCACGAAACCTGAACTTTAGGCCAGCGGACCGGGATAAGGTGTCCCCTAGGTGTCGGCGAGAGGATTTGAACCTCCACGCCCTTTCGGGCACCAGCTCCTAAGGCTGGCGCGTCTGCCGTTCCGCCACGCCGACTTACCGACGCAAAACGATAGGTTGTCGCTGCCTAGAAGTTCTCGATCTTGACCGGCTCGATCTCGTCCGCGGTCGAAAAACCGAAGATCCGCGATAGGAAGAACAGCTCCCCCTCGATCGAGCGCCGGATGTTCTCCTTCTTGCGAAATCCGTGCTGCTCGCCCTCGAATGCGACGTACGCATGGGGCAGCTTCTTCTTTTCGCACACCGCCACGAACTCCTCCGCCTGGCTGGGCGGCACGATCTTGTCTTCGAGACCCTGGAAGAGGATGACAGGGCGCTTCAGGCTGTCCGCAAAATGCACCGCGGACCGGTCCCTGTACAGGTCGGCTCGCTCCGGGTACGGACCGACAAGCGTGTCACAGTAATGTGCCTCGAACTTATGTGTCTCCTTGACGAACAGCTCGAGGTCTCCGATTCCGAAGTGGCTCGCGCCCGCGTCGTAGAAATCGCGCTTGGTCAGCGAGAGCAGCACGGTGAATCCTCCAGCTGATCCACCGGTGATCCACACGCGATTGCCGTCGGCCGCACCCTGGTCGACGAGAAACCGCGCCGCGTTGATGCAATCGTCAACGTCGACCACTCCCCAGTTGCCGTTGAGTCGCGTGCGGTAGGCACGACCGTATCCCGACGACCCGCCGTAGTTCACGTCGACGACGGCGAAACCGCGACTGGTCCAGTAGTGATATTCGAAGGTGTACGTGGGACCGCCGGAACCTGTCGGTCCTCCGTGGCATCGCACCATCAGCGGAGGCTTCTCATCCGGTGGGCCGTCGAAGCCCTGGTTCTTCGGCGGGTAGTAAAACGCGTGGGCAGCCATACCGCCTTCAGTCGGAAACTCAATCGGTTTCGGCAGGCTCATGTTGCCTGGGTCAAGGTGCGCGGGGTTCGACACCTTCACGACCTCCTGCGCTCCGGTCTCGAGGTCGATCGTCAGCACCCTCTCGGCCAGCGTCGACGACGCGGCGAACACGGCCGCCTTTCGGCCGTTGGTCTGCACGTTGCTCAGGCCCGAGTAGAGGAGTTCGATGTGCCGCATCGTGCCGGAGCTCAGGTCGATGCGCCCGAGCTTCGTGCCCCCGGGCTCGGAGTACAGACAGACGATCTCGTCCGGTCCGGCAAAAGCGTAAAACCGCATTCCGAACACCCATTGCGGAGCGCCGAACTCGGCGGAGCGCGGACAGATCGGCTCGTCGCCCTCACCCCTCGCCCGGTAAAGGTTCCACCAATCGCTGCGGTCCGAGATGAAGTAGAGCTCACCAGCCGGAGACCACTCGGGCTGCAGAACGGACTCGGTCGCTCCGCCCGCGATCTTGCGCGACGAGACGACATGCCCGCTCCGATCGAGATCACCGACCCACAGCTCGCAGCCGTCCCACGGCATGTTGGGGTGGTTCCAGGTGGTCCACGCGATTCGTTTTCCGTCCGCGCTGAGCTTCGGTGACGAGTAGAAGTCATTTCCCGCAGCGACAGTGAATACATCGTGGTCGGCGTCCGAGTCGCCCTCGCTGTCGATGGACACGATCGAGTTGACGGGCTCTTTTGCGCCCGTCGTGTGGTCCTCGCGCACCGCGTAGAGACGGCCCCGGCCAATGTCGAGAGCCATGTCGGCGTGACGCACGTCTGCCGCCGGCGTGATGGGTCGCGGCGCCTCGTTCCCATTCTGCCGGTAAAGGCGCTGGTCGGCGTAGTTAGTGAAGTACACCGTCCCACCGGCTACTGCGAAGTGGCCGCCGCCATATTCATGGACGCGCGAGCGGGCGTTGAAGCCGGGCGGAGTCACGTCACCGATCTCACCGCTTGCGGCTCGCATGCAGACGACGATGCGCCCTCCATCGTCCGGCCGGAGCTCCGACCAGTAAAGATCGTCGCCGTCCCACCTGACCATCTGGTTGCGCATTTGAACCGTGCCCTTGAGCAGGAGATCGATCGTGATCGGCGAAGCCCACGAGCCGAAGGGTGCGACCTTGCGGCCGCTCACGGCTGCATTCGTCTAACGATCAGCGCGTCGCCCTGGCCGCCGCCGCCACACAGAGCGGCGGCGCCGGTGCGCAGGCCGCGTCGCTTGAGCTCATAGGCGACGGTGAGCACGAGGCGCGCGCCGCTCGCGCCAATCGGGTGGCCAAGCGCGACCGCGCCCCCGTTGACGTTCACGCGCTCATCGTCGAGCTCGAGCATGCGGCTCGCGTTGAGCGCGACCGCGGCGAAAGCTTCGTTGATCTCCACCAGGTCGAGGTCGCTCACGTCGAGCCCGGCCTTCTTCAAGGCGTTGCTCATAGCAAGCGCCGGCACCGTGTGCAGCCAGGAGTAGCGGTCCGCGCTCATGCCGTGAGCCACGACCTCCGCCAGGGGCTCGACACCGGCCTTCCGTGCGCGCTCGGGCGACATCACGACCACGGCCGCGGCGCCATCTGAGATCTGCGATGCGTTGCCGGCCGTGATCGTGCCGTCCTTCTTGAAGGCGGGCGCCAGCCGTGCCAGCGCCTCAGCCGTGGTCCCCGGGCGAACCCCCTCATCGCGCGCGACCTTGAGCGGATCGCCGCGCTGTTGACGCACCTCGACCGGCACCACCTCATCCGCCAGCACGCCGCTGTCCCACGCCCGCTCGGCGCGCTGATGCGACCGGGCGGCCCACGCGTCCTGCTCCTCGCGGCTGATCTCGAGCTCGCGGTTGACCTCATCCGAGCCCTCGCCCATGTGCTGCTCGGTGAAGGTCGACCACAGCCCGTCGTGAACCATCGAGTCGATCATCTCCGTGTTGCCCATGCGCGCTCCAAAGCGCGCCTTCGGCACCAGGTAGGGAGCCTCGGACATCGACTCCATCCCGCCCGCCACAACGACCTCGACCTCGCCCGCCCGGATCAGCTGGTCGGCGAGCGCGATCGCGTTGATCCCGGACAGGCAGACCTTGTTGATGGTGATCGCGGGGACCTCCTGCGGGATGCCCGCCTCGATGGCCGCCTGGCGCGCGGTGATCTGTCCCGCGCCAGCCTGCAGGACCTGGCCCATGATCACGTAGTCGACGTCAGCACCTTTCACTCCGGCCCGGTCGAGCGCGGCGCGGATGGCGTGGGCGCCGAGACTTTTGGCCGGCAAGTCCTTGAAGGCTCCCCCAAACTTGCCGAAGGGAGTGCGCGCGCCCGCTACTATCACGGATGCCATCAAGCCAGTCTAAGGAGGCTAGCGACCGGTCATGAGGAACGCATTGCTGGCGGTCGATCTGCAGGCCGACTTTGTCGAGGGCGGCAGCCTTCCGGTGCCCAACGGCTTGCCGGTCTGCGCGATGATCGCGCGACACATCCGCCACTTCAAGACCGAGTACCAGTTCGTGGTCGCCTCTCGCGACTACCACGAGGACCCGCAGGACCATTTCTCCAACACACCGGACTTCTTGACCACCTGGCCGCCTCACTGCATCATCGGCACGCCTGGCGCTGCGTTCGTGCCGCCGATCGCAAACCTGGTCCGCGAGAAGCTAATCCAGACCATCGTGAGCAAGGGCCGCCACAACGCCGCGTACTCGGCGTTCGAGGGAGTCGACGCGCGCGGCCACAACCTGCTCGACGTGCTCAAGGAGGCCCGCATCGACCACATCGACGTCTGCGGCATCGCGACCGACTACTGCGTCCGAGCGAGCGCTCTCGACGCGAAAAATAACGCCTTCCAGGTCAGAATCCTCACCAACCTGTGTGCGTCAGTGACCGAAGCGACTGGGCTGCAGGCCCTTGAGGAGATGAAGGCGGCCGGCTGCCAATTGCAGGCCGCGACAGCACCCTGAATATGAGCGGGAACCCGGATGGTTCCCGCTCTTCGCCCGGTCGCTTCGCGACGGGGACCCGGCCCTTCTTTACTTCCGCCTTGTGTTTGACGAATCGATAGGGCCGGCGCTCACCCTCCGGTATATCGTTGGGACTTAACTGAGAATCTGAAGCCCAACCGCGCTGGGAGACCTAGTGACAAAGTTGCGGCCGGGCGCAGCCCGGCCGCAATTGCGGTGCTAGCTACTTCCGACCTTTCGTTTTGGTGGCCGGGCCTTCGTACTTGAAGGAGACGTTCAGCCGGACCCGGTAGCTCGAGACCTTGCCGTTCTCGATCGTCAGGTCCTGCCTCACCACCTCAGCGACGCGAAGGTCGCGCAGCGTCTTGGACGCGGTCTCGACCGCGGCCTTCGCGGCGGCCTCCCAGGACTGGGTGCTGGTCCCCACCAGCTCGGTCACCCTATAGACGCTGTCGGCCATGGCTGCCTCCTCTTATCAGTGGGTTGAATCAGTCGCCATTGTCGCGCGCTCGAGCTTCCGCAAGTCACCGAGCGCGTCCGCGATCTTTTCCGCGAGCCGCACCGGTTCGGCGCCGCGCAGATAGACGACCTGCTCGGTGACGCCCAGCTCGAGGTAGCCGGCGGACAGCTCGAGCAGCTCGCGGCGATCCTTGCCGTCCCAGCCAAACTGGATCGAGCGCCGGATCTCGGCGGGATTCCGGCCCACTGCGCCGCAAGCCTCCTCGAGCATCGGGGTCAGCTCCTTGACCCGGCCGGGATCTCCACCGGCGATGTTCCAGACGTCGGCGTGGCGGGCCACCAACCGGAGCGTAGTTGGCCCCGAGGCACCGATCCAGAAAGGTGGATATGGCTTCTGGATCGGCTTCGGGTTGGCGATCGCGTCTTTGAAGTGGTAGTAGCGGCCCTCGAAGTTCGTCCGCTCCTCGGTGAAAAGCGACTTGATGATGCGGAGCGACTCGCTCAACCGGCCGACCCGGTGGTCGAGACCCTCGAAGCCGTACATCTGGTGCTCGATCTCCGCCCAGGCGGCCCCGATGCCGAACTCGAGGCGGCCGCCGGACAGATGGTCGACCGTGACCGCCGACTTGGCCAGCAGCGCCGGGTTGCGATACGTGTTGCCGGTCACTAGGCACCCGATCCGCACGCGCTTGGTCGCTTCGGCGATCGCAGCCTGCAGGGTCCATCCCTCGTAGATCGGGCGGTCCGGCCCGGCGTCGCCGATCGAGGCGAGGTGGTCGAAATCCCAGACGTGGTCGAAGCCGGATTCGTCGGCGATGCGCCACACAGCGCGAAGCGCCGCGATGGTTGTGTCCTGTCCCGAAAGCTTCAGGCCGAATCGAAGTGGATGTGTCATTTCCCTCAATTTATTTTCTTGAGCTCCTCTCCCTAACCCTCTCCCCGAAGGGGAGAGGGAACTGCCTAGTGAAAACGGGTCGGGCGGACGCGGATCGCGAAGTGGTACTTCTCGGAGAAGACCTTTGGCGTCCAGTCAAGGTCTTGAATCTGTTCTCGGTACTTCCGCACGTAGTTCGGCACCTTGTAAGCGGGAGGCTGCTTCGGGTCGACCTTCGCCGTGCCGTCGATGCGCACCACTTCATCCCCGACGGGGTCTGTGTTGAGGTGCAGCGCCACGTTCGGGTTGGCCTCGATGTCGCGCACCTTCTGGCCCGGGACCGAATAGATGAGGAAGGACTTGCCGTTCCACCAGAACCACACCGGCACCGCGTGCGGGCGCCCATCGCGTCCGACGGTCATCAGCCAGATGACGAGCTCGCGCTTGAGCCGAGTTTGTACGTGCTTGTCGGCCACCGCCGTCTAGTTTGCAACTTTGCAAATGGTGGCAAAGTAGAGACGATGAAGAAGAGCGAGACGGCGAACAAGACAGAGGCTGACTGGAAGCGCGACCTCACCCCGATGCAGTTCCATGTGCTGCGCGAGAAAGGCACCGAGCGACCCTTCACCGGCGAGTACTGGGACACCAAGACGCCTGGCGCCTACCTCTGCGCGGGCTGTGGCGAGAAGCTCTTTGAGTCCGAGACGAAGTTCGACGCCCACTGTGGCTGGCCGAGCTTCTACGCCCCGGCGGAGGATGCCCCCATCGAGGAGCACGTCGACAGGAGCCTCTTCATGGTCCGGACCGAGGTCAACTGCGCCAACTGCGGCGGCCACCTCGGCCATGTCTTCGACGACGGTCCGCAGCCGACCGGCCTCCGCTACTGCATCAACTCGGCTTCGATCAAGCTCGAGCCCACCAGCTAAGCGCCGGCCTTCCGGTCCTCCAGCAGCTTCCTGACGATCGGGCTCGGCTCTTTCGGCTGCCAGGCCCTGTAGGCCTCGCGGACCGGCACCGGCCACTCAACATCCAGGTCGACGCGCGTGCCGAACCTCTTCGCGCCGGCCAGGACGCGCAGCGCCAGCTCGAGCGTCCGTCGCTGCATGCCGCGGTCGTGTGGCATCCCAAACGCGTGGCCGAACGGAAACTCGACGCCGACGATCCGTGGGGACAGGCGCTCCTCAGCCACCGAGGGCATCATCGTCACGATTACCGTCGGGATTCCAGCCGCTTCGATCCACCGTGCCAGCACGGGCACGTTCGAGCAGCAATCGGGTCAAGCCGGAGCGAGGATGAGGCCGTCGGCAGCCTGGCCCCGCAGGTGAGCGATCACCTCGGGCGCTGTCTTTTCGCGCCAGTCGCGCAGGCTGCGATCCTGATAGCCCATCACAGCGACGTGCTCAGCTGCAGCACCGCCAATGAAGCCTTCAGTCGCCAGCTCTCCCAACAGGTGCATCGGGAGGGCGATCTCGGGGTCGGCCAGCAGGTCCTCGTCATTTATATGTAGGTGCGACACGCCGAGATCCTCGGCCTTCGCGCCGGCGGGAATCGATCGCCAGGTTGGGTCACCCCATTCTGGATGCGTCTGTTCGCGGTCGAGGTCGAACGAGGGCTGCGAATGTTTGAGATGGATGCCGGCTGACGTCAGGAGCGCGACGCTCGACTCGGCCAGACGCTTCTGAAACAGCGCCCATACCGGCGCCTCCTCACCTGGAAACGGGCCGCGCCCTTCATACAGCGGACGAAAGGTCCGGGGTAGGAACTTGAAGCTGTCGACGATCATGAGTGGAATAGAGTGCCGCTGATCACCGGCCTCACTGCGCCGCCGACTTCGATCCGCTCAGGAATGTCTTCGGATCCTCTATAGGCGAGTTCGATGTAGATGAAGCTCTGGCGGCCCATCTTTGTCCCCTGCTCGCTGACGATCGAGACCAAAGGCGCCCGAGGCACCAGGCCGTATTTGACGGCAAAGGCACCCAGCGGCCCGCTGCCGGAACCTGTCGCGGGATCCTCCGGGATGTCCAGCGAGAACATGCGGCTGTAGAGCCGATTGCCACCCACCGCCGCGAAGATGAACGCGCCAAAAGCATGCGTCGCTTCCAGGACCTCGGTGAGACCCTCAACGTCGAGCGTCGCAGCGTCGACTGCACGCGCATCGCGGAGTGCGAGAAACAGGAACGGGTTACCGGTAGTCGCCACCTGGACCGGGACGTTCTCCACCAAGTCATCGTCGGTGAGCCCGATCGCGTCAGCCGCTTGAGCGCGCCGCCGCTCCACCGCACCGAAGCTGAGCGCCGGGTGCCTCATCCAGAAATTCAGGCCACCTGGTCCCTTCACTCCGCGCACCGGCACGGGTCCAACACCCTCTTCGAGAACGAACTCCAGTGAGCCGTCGGGTACCAACCCCTCTGTGGCGAGCACCCAGGCCGTTCCGACCGTCGGATGGCCGGCAAATGGCAGCTCTCTCGCAGGCGTGAAGATGCGTACTCGAGCCGCGTTTGCGGGATCACGCGGCGGGAGCACGAAGGTGGTTTCCGAGATGTTCATCTCCTTGGCGATGCGCTGCATGACATCGTCCGGAATGTCCTCAGCGTCGAGGACCACCGCCAGTTGGTTTCCGGCCAAGGGGTTTTCGGCAAAGACGTCGACGGTATGAACGCGATGTCCGGCGATCACGGCCGCATGAGGAGGCATGTGGTCGTTCCGTGAGCCAGGAGCTTGCCGGTCTTCTGGGCGATCAGCCGGCCCTCCGCGGTCGCGATCCGACCGCCCCGGTGCAGGACCTTGCCTTCGCAGCGGACAGGGCCGGTTTCGCTGGTGATCGGGCGCACGAAGTTGACGCTCGTCTCGAGACTGGTGTAGGCCTCGCCTGCGGCAAGCGTCGTGTGGACTGCGCAGCCCATGGCGGAATCGAGCAGGGTCATCGCGAATCCGCCATGCACAACTCCGATCGGGTTGTACACGTACTCGCCCGCCTCACCCACGAAGACGATCCTGCCCTCCTCGACCTCTTCGCCAGTAAAGTCGAGGGTCGATGCGATCGGAGGGGGCGGAAGAGTTCCATCGAAGACCGCCTTCCAGAACTCGAGCCCGGTCATGGACGCGCCGGCGTCACGCAAGGCCTTGGGGTCTGCCCAGCTGAAGGTGCGCGACCGCTGATTCACACTCATGAAAAAGCAGAGTAGATCGCCAGCATTCCAAGGATCGCAATCGCCAGGCCGCTGCACGTGCTGATCCCGCGGATGACCGCCGGTGTCACTCGTCCCCGCAGTGACGATGCGGCGACGGCGAGCACGCACCACCAGGCGGCGGATCCGACCAGCACCCCTGCGACGAGCACGGCCGGCTTCACCAGCCCAGTCCCGGCGCCCAACCCCAGCGTCGCCGCGAGGGCTGCGAACGAGAGGATCGTGGCCGGGTTCGTGATCGTCAGCCCAAGCGTGGATAGGTAGGCCCCGGCGAGACCAGCGCGGGAGGTCGTCGCTTCCGCACCGGGCTCTTGGCGCCGCTGCACCAGAATCCGAGCCCCGATTGCGATCAGCGCCGCTCCGCCGATCACCGCCAGCGGCCGCCTTCCGCCGGCGACGGCGGTGGTCACTGCGGCCAGACCAAACGCAGCGACGGCGGCGTAGATCCCGTCGGCGGTCGCGACGCCCAGTCCCGAGATGAGTCCGTAGAGCCGGCCCCGGAGAAGAGTCCGCCTAAGGCAGAGAAAGAAGATCGGGCCGGGCGACGCCGCAACGGCGAACCCGAGCGCAAAGCCGCGGAGCAGCAGGCTGGACACCGCGGTCTCTCATTGCGCCGCCCATTGTATGGAGGAAACCTGAACCGCATCTGGTATACCCGCCGCGAATGAACCTTCAGCTCCGGCTCGGCGCAGCGCTCGTGATGATTTAAGCAGCCGCTTCGCAGCCAATCGTTTACGCGCCTTTAACCCGGTGCACCGTATCGTGTACGCCCCATGGAAATCGTCCGCAACGTCACGCGCCACAAGCTGAGGAGCTTCCTCACCATCTCGGGCATCGTCATCGGCGTGCTCGCGCTGACCACGATGGGCGCGCTGGCGGAAAACTTCAACGCGCTGCTGGACGGAGGCGTCAAGTATTTCGGCTCGAGCATCCAGGTCGGTGCGCCCGACGGCCAGTCCGCCGCGCTGCTGCCGATCTCAAAAGTCGATGAGATCAAGCAGGTCGATGGCGTCGGAGCGGTCTTTCCGACTTATGCGTTTCCGGCCAAACCGGGCGCCGCACCGTCGTTCAGCTTTGGCGTTCCGGACACGATCGTCGCGGGTGACCCTGCCGAGAACGACTGGGCGGCTCTGAAAGTCACGACTGCACAGGGACGTCAGCTGAACTCCAGCGCGACGGGCGAGGTCGTGCTCGGCTCGACGATCGCCAAGGAATTCGGCAAGAAGGTCGGAGACACCATCGACCTGCCTGTCCGGCCGCCCGACGCCAAGCCCGACTTCGTGAACCACACATTCACCGTCGTCGGGATCCTCAACGTCACGCGAACGGCGCCTGACACGTTTGCCTATATCAACGAGGCCGACGGGCAAGCGCTGCTCAAGGACAGCCTTCCCAGCGCGATCCGCGACCAGATACCTGTCACGGAGATCGCCATGGCGATGGACGTCTACGGCAAGCCAGGATCGTCGATCAGCGACCTTGACAAGCTGGCTGTTCGGATCAACTCGCAGGTCACGGGTGTGAAGGCGACCAAGCCAAGCGAGATCGTGAACGCATTCAAGTCAGGAGGCGCCATCTTCACGGCGATCACCACCGCGGCCGCCCTCCTCGCGCTCATCATCGGCGGGCTTTCGGTCGTCAACACCATGTTCATGGCGGTGGCCGAGCGGGTGCGCGAGATCGGCCTCAAGAAAGCGGTCGGTGCCACGACGATGAACATCATGGGTGAGTTCCTGTTCGAGGCGACGTTGATCGGCGTCGTCGGAGGACTGATCGGCTATGGGCTCGGCGCGTCGATCACCGTCATCCTCAACGCCACCACGCCTCCGGGTCAGTCGACCCTGTTCCTTGTGACCCCCTCCCTGACCATCCTCGCGATCGGCTTCGCCACCGTGCTGGGCGCGCTGGCCGGCATCCTGCCCGCGTGGCGGGCGGCCAGCCTGGATCCAGTGACTGCGTTGAGGAACGAGTAGATGGCCGACGTTCGGCTGGTCGAGCTGACCAAGCACTACAAGCGCGGCGGCGAGATCATCCGCGCACTCGACGGAGTGACGCTTGACATCGAGAAAGGCGAGTTCGTCGCTGTGGTCGGACGCTCGGGCAGCGGCAAGACCACGATGCTCGACCTGATGGGACTCTTGCTCAAACCCACGTCGGGCAGCCTTTTCATCGACGACGTCGACACCACCAAGCTCGGCGACAAGCAGAGGGCCCAGATGCGCGCCCGGCGGGTGGGCTTCGTGTTCCAGGAGTACAACCTCCTGTCGGGTCTCAACGTGCTCGAGAACGTGATGCTGCCTTTGCGTTACGTGAAGGACGGGAAGGCCGGGCGGCAGCGAGCGGTGGAGCTGGTGGAGCGGGTCGGGCTGAGCGACAGGATCCGGCACCGGCCGACCGAGCTCTCCGGCGGCCAGGCGCAGCGGGTGGCCATCGCTCGCTCGATGGTGAACGGCCCATCGCTGATTCTTCTCGACGAGCCCACCGGCGCAGTCGACACCGAAACAGCTCAGCAGCTGATCGACCTGATGAAGCGGCTGAACCGCGAGGACAACGTGACCATCGTCATCGTCACCCACGACCTCGACATCGCAGCACAGGCGACGCGACACATCCGGCTCAAGGACGGCAAGGTGCTGACCGACGAGAGAGTGCCCGGCAACACCCCGGCGCTTGAGGTCCCAGTAGCCTAGAAACCGTCCCCTCAAAGTCCGGCCTGGTCGCCTATCGTGGTACCGCTGTGCGCAAGGCATGATCGGCCGGCTGCTGACGCTTGGCGCGATCGCGATCGGCCTCATCCTGGCGGCGGTCTTCGGCGCGACCGCCTACCAGGCCCTCCGCACTCCACTGCAGGTATCGAGCAACGGCAGCCTTACTCCTGAGAACTGCTCACCGGGCCCATGCGTCGACGTGAAGGGTTTCACCATCTGGATCTCCGATGTCAAGGTCGACGGAGGCCTCGTGAGCATGAAGGTGAAGTTCCGCAACTCGAGCGTCGCGACGCACGCCTCTCCTGAGGACCTGCAGCTGATCGACACGAGCCGGCATGTGTCCGGCCTCATCACGGATTCGGCCGGCTGTACCACCTGGACCCGACACGAGTTCGCTAACGGGGAAACGTTCGGGCCGATCAACGTCTGCTTTCGAGTGTTCAGCACTACCAGGCCCTTCATCCTCCACTGGTCGCCCGACCTCGGCCTTTTCTGCTGTGAGACAAACATCAAGCTGAACTGAGGCCTCTAAGCCTGAGGGCGATGTCAGGGCGATTGGTGATGAGCACGGCAACTCTTGGGTCGGCGATGAAACGCGCGATGGATCGTTCGTCGTCGACGGTCCAGACCCACGCCGGAATGTGATTGCGCTCGCAATACCCAAGGGCGCTGAACGCGGCCACATCCTGGTGGACCGCGATGAAGTCAGCGCGAGAGCGCTCGATAAACCGTCGCGGAAAAAATTCTCTTATGCGCTCGCGCAACTTCAGCCACGAAGCGAACCGCGTGAGGTCGTCGCCCATGGAGAGCCCTCCGCGGACCTGCGGAAATGCCTCTTTGATGGTCCGGATCTCGTCGACTCCAGAGGTGATGACGAACTCGTCAACCCGGCAGCGGTCGAGGAGTGTGCGCACGATCTCGGCTTCGTAGCCCGGCTCTTTGAGATCGAGATGAAGGCCGACGCGACCGGCGGCAATGTCCAGCAGCTCGTCCAGGGTCAGCGCCTCGAGGCCGACCTCACCGGCCATGTCCGCGTACGCCAGGCCGCGGACGTCACGCCCTGAGGCGGTGCGGTCGTCGTGGAAGATGACAGTCACGCCGTCCTTGGTCCGCCTGACGTCGAACTCCACGTAGTCGACGCCCAGCGCAATCGCGTGGCGGTAGCGGTCCGCGGCGGACACCCCTGCCATCTGACGGCCGCCTTGATGAGCGCTGATCAGTGGCTTCATTGGGTTGCAGAGCACTCATCTTGCCCACACTTACGCTCGTGGTGAATCTGCATCCGACCGTCGTCGTCAACGGGGCGACTGGCGCGATCGGGTCGGCGACGGCCGCGGTGCTTGCCCGGCGCGGGGCGCGCGTCATCGTGATGGCCCGCCCTTCCGAGCGCCTCGACGCACTGGTGGACCGCCTGGGCGGCGTGGAAAACCGCATCTCGAGCGTGCCCGTCGACCTGTCGTCGATGTCCTCCGTGCGCGCGGCGGCGCGCGAGATCAACCGCGCCGGCGGCCATATAGACGCACTTCTGAACGTCGCGGCCGTGTTCGTGAGGAGCTACCGCAAGACCTCTGATGGGCTGGAGCTGATGCTCGCGACCAACTACTTCGGACCCTTTCTCCTGACCAACCTGCTGCGCGACCGGCTGATCGGCGGCGGACGGGTGATCACGGTCACGGCGCCGTCGACGACTCACGTCGACATGGAGCGTCTCTTTTCGAAGGACCAGTTCGACGCGCTCCACACTTTCGGCGCGACCAAGGCGCTGGGCCTCATCTTCACGTTCGAGCTGGCGCGGCGCGCGAAGCGGTGGGACATCCGGGCCAATGCCTTCCATCCCGGACTGGTCCGCTCGGACCTGATGCAGGAAGCGCGGCGGCCAGTCCGCCTCATCTCGCGCCTTGTCTCTCGCTCTCCCGAACGCAGCGCACACGACCTGGTCGAGCTCGCCATCTCCCCCGCGCACGCGGGCACGACCGGATGGTTTTTCAAAGGCGCCGGACGGATCGAGCCGCCGAAATCAGCGGCCGAGGAGTCGGTGCAAGCAAGCCTGTGGCGCCGGACCGCGGAGCTCCTCGAGATCGAGATCGGCGGCTTCTGATCCGCAAGAACCTAGCGATGCCGGGGCGGCCGGGCTCCGCCCGGCCGCGACTTTGTCTTCACTAACTCCCAAGCATGGCTGGGAGAAACTCTCCAGAAAAATCCAAACCTTATACCGGAAGGAGAGCAGCGCCTGGGGCGGAGCCGCACGCGCGATGAGAGGAAACCATCCGGGTTTCCTCTCATATTTACTCATCAGGTGTTCACAACTCGCGCACAACTCCCCCCAAACATGAGATCTGCACGCGGCA
>DASQAU010000219.1:0-8089 GCA_035635595.1 Candidatus Eiseniibacteriota bacterium | reverse complement strand
GACTCGCGGAATCATCGGTGTGGCCGAGCTCGCTCTGATGAAGCGTTCGTCTTATCTGATCAATACCTCTCGCGGGCCGCTGATCGACGAGACGGCTCTCATCCATGCGCTCGAAGAGAAGAAAATCGCCGGCTTTGCGGTCGATGTCTTCGAGCAGGAGCCGCTTCCAGCAGATCACCCTTTTCGCCGCCTCACGAATGTCCTGGCCACTCCTCACCTCGGTTTCGCATCGCAGTCCCTCTACGAGACGTTCTATCGCGACTCAGTCGCGAACATCACCGGCTGGGTAGAGAGGAGTCAGTCCAAATGATTTCGACGTTGGGGCTCGTCCTGGCGACCTTTTCAATCGATGTCTTTACGTCCCCAGACGATCAGTTCTGGGTCAACTCGACCATCATCGAGGGTGCGCACGCAGTGATGCTGGTGGACGCACAGTTGACGAAGACCAGCGCTCAAAAAGTCTTGCAGAAGATCAAAGAGACCAAAAAGCCGCTCTCCACGATTTACATCACCCATGAGCATGCCGATCATTTTCTCGGCCTGGAGGTCTTCAAGGAGGCATATCCGGGGGTGAGCATTCTCGCGAATTCCGTGGTCGTGGATCGAATCAACAGGGTCTACCCAGAGAAGATCGAGAAGTGGAGGAAGATCCTCGGAGCAGGTGCGACCTCTCAGGCCGTTGCGATCAGCAGATTCGACGGCGACTTCATCGAATTCGAAGGCTCGAGGATCGAGATCCTCAAGCACCTCCGGGGCGACACCGATGAAAACACGATGCTCTGGATTCCCGAACAGAGGATCCTCATCTCCGGCGACGTCTTGTTCAACGACATGCACGTCTACACGGCAGAAACGGACAGCGAGGCGCGGGGGCGGTGGTTGAGCGCGTTGAAGAGAGTCAGAGAATTGAAACCTTCGATCGTCATTCCCGGACACAGCAAGGTCGGGGCTCCTCTCGACGCCAGTGCCGCCGTGGATTTCACTGAGAAGTACCTCCTCGCGTTCGAAGAAGAGCTCAAGAAGGCGAAGCATCCGGAGGGGCTGGTCGAAGCGATGAAAGCGAGATTCCCGTCTGCCGACTTGCTCCTGTCCGTCGAACGAGGTGCAAAGGCGAACGTGAAACAGTAGCTCCGCCGCGGGTGAGAATGCCGGGGCTCACTCTCCGGCATTTCTCCCCTGGCTTGAGCCATGCTACCGGCCGTCACCGTCGCGGACGTCTTTCCGGCTCGGATAGTCGACGCTGTTCGGGTCTTCCATCTCGGCGGCATTGATCTCGTCGTTGGTCGGCCAGCGCCTGCCGATGTGCCGATCCTTGGAATCCACGGTCTGTGGGTTGCCGCACTGCAGGGGGTCGATCTGCGCGCTGGCCTTCGAGCCCATGGACTCGCGGACTTCCTTGTCTCTCGGCATGGGGTCGGCAAGCGCCACGGTTGCGGCGGTGAGGGCAAGCGCGGCGATCAGCGAGAAGGGAGTCAGTTTCGCGAACACGGTGTGTCTCCTTCCTGGTTTTCGTGTGTGATGGCCGTCGATCGGTCATCATATTATGACCGTACGATGACGCTTCCCAGGCCGGGATTCGCCCCGCCCGCGCATGCCGCTTGGATGTAGAGCGTCGCTGCCTGACTACTCCACCTCGAAATGCAGGTAGCGGAACTGGCCAGACCGCTCGACCTGCAGCACCACCGATTCGCCCGGCTTGCGCGCCTTGATGGCGCGCCGCAGCTTGTCCACGGAATCGATCCGGTCGCGGTTGAACGCGTGCACGACGTCGCCTTGGATCAACCCGCTCTCCTGGCTCGTGCCGTCTAGCGTGCGCGCGACGACCAGCACTCCGTCCGGCTCGCGCAGGGGAACCACCTGGCGGACCTTGTCGTCGACGGCGACGCAGAGGATGCCCAGGCGGCGGATGAGGTTCTTGCCGGTATCCCCGGTGTCGAGCATCTCCTCCATTCGTCGACCGCGCTCTGCCGCGGGAACCTGAAAAGTCAGGCGCCCGCCGGCGCGCAACACCTCGACCTGGACCAGGCGCTTTTCGGTGTGCCGATAGAGCGCGGTCATCAGGCTGGCCGCGCTGTCGATGGGCCGGCCGTCCACGGCGTCGATGATGTCGGCGCGGCGCAGTCCGGCAATTTCCGCCGGGCCTCCCGGCGTCAGGTCGGAGACGACCACTCCCCAGTCGCGCTCCAGGCCCAGGCCCTCGGAGAGCGTCGGCGCGATGCCCTGCACCGAAATACCGAGCTCGATCCGGTCGACTTGCCGGTTCTTGCGCAGCCCCTCGTAGACGAAGCGCACGACGTTCACGGGGATGGCGAAGCCCAGGCCCTGGCTTCCGCCGGATCGGGAGAGGATGAAGGTGTTGATGCCGACGATCTCGCCGTCCGCGTTGATCAGCGGGCCGCCGCTGTTCCCCGGATTGATGGGCGCGTCCGTCTGCACGAAGAGCATCGGCACGTCCAGATCCGGTTCCCGCGCGGGAGCGCTGACCACTCCCATGGTCATGCTGCTCGCCAGCCCCTGCGGACTGCCCACGGCAAAGACGAGCTCGCCCTGCTTGATCGGCGGCAGATCGCGCAGCGGGATGGCGGGCAACTTTTCGGCATCGATCTTGAGGACCGCAAGGTCCGCGTCCCGGTGCACTCCCACCAGGGAGGCCTTGAAGACGCCCTTCCTCAGCGCCTGCCGGCGCGCCTGCGCCGAGCTGGTCGACGAGAGCAGGACCAGGATGCGCTGCGCGCCCTCGACCACGTGGGCGTTGGTGACGATGTAGCCGGCGGGATCGACGATGATCCCGGAGCCGACTCCGCGCTGGCGGGCGATGAACACGGCGTCGGTGTGACGCTCGTCCCCGGAGGCGGGCCCGTAGCCCGACACGATGATCTGCACCACGGCCGGTGATACCTTGTCGGCGAGCTGCGACAAGGCGTTGCTGAACGGCCGCAACGAACCGGGTCCGTCCGCTCGAGCAGGACCGTGGGAGAGGAGCACCAGGGATACGACGACTGCAAGGGTTGTCTTCATACCGGCCTCAATCGAATCACTCCGCCCTCGATGTGGATGCTCGCGTGGCCCGCGAGCTTCAGGCTGACTGCTTTACAGGTTCCGAGCCGCACGTGCTTGCCACACAAGCGTTGAAGTCATGGAGGTAACGTCGAGTTTCCTCGATGTCGAAGATCGTGTCAGACCCTCCTGCCATGCTCGCGGGCAAGGAGGAAGACATGAAGACGACCATCCGAATCGCTCCCCTCGATGCTGCCTTGGTGCTCCGGCGCGACGGCACCATGGAGGTCTGGCTCCCGCACGTCCACGAGAATCCACCGGACAATGCCGTGGCGATGAGCGCCCTGATGTGCGCCTATCAGGATGACCGCATGATGAGGACCATCCTGGACGCGATGAAGTCGGCAGGTTACGAGTTTCCCGGTCCCCCGCCCGAAGGCCTGACGCCCGCCGGAAAGCGCCCGGATGTGCAGTGAGCGCCGTCCCCTGATCAGCCCGCAGATGCAAGCGCGGCCGCTCGTTGCGTTGCTCTGTCTCAGCCTCGCGGGCCAGGCGAGCGCGGATGGATTGAACGCGGGCCCGACCGACAAGATCGCGCTCGACATCCCGGCCGACGCGGTCCTGATAGCGCTGGGAGGGATCGGTTCGCTCGCGCCTGACATCTTCAAGTCGCAGCTCGCCCCATCCCAGTGCGGCTGGTGCGGGGCAGGTGCGGTCGACCGCTTCTTCCACGACGCTTTCGCCGGCGCGATCGTGTCCCGCAAGACGGCAAACACCTTGAGCAACGTGACCGGATTCGGCCTCGCGCCTGCTGCGGCGCTGGCGGGCACACTGAGCGCGACCGGCCCGCATGCCACCCCGGGCGCCGGGATCCGGGCTGCCGTGATCGTAATCGAGGGAATGGTGGTCTCGGTTGCGATCACGCAAGGCGTCAAGCTGCTGACCGCGCGGGCGCGTCCCTATGTCGTCTATGGCCATCCCTCCCAGCCGGGCGAGGGAGGCCTCTACGATTTCAGCGATCCGGATTCCAACCTCAGCTTTCCGTCGGGTCACAGCACGGTGGCGGCGGCGCTCGGGGTAGGAACGGCGATGACGGCCACGCTTCAGGAATCGCCCGCCGCGCCCTGGCTCTGGACCGCGGCCGGCGCGCTCACCGTGTCGACGGGAATCCTCCGCATGATGGCGGAGAAGCATTGGATCACCGATGATCTCGGCGGCATCGCGATCGGCGCAGGTTGCGGCGTCCTCTTCCCACTGCTGCACCGGCGCGGCTCGCTGCTCGCCGGCAGTACGCCCGTCATGCCGGTCGCCGCAGCCCTTCCGGGCGGCACTCTTCTTGGCCTCGCCGGCAGGTTTTGAGCTCGACGACTACCAGGAGTGCCCGAAGGTCTCCAAGGCTCGACCGATCATATGCGTCCAGCCGCACACGGACGCCGTACAGATGGCGGCCAACAGAAGCACTGGCAGGTTCACACCAGGGATCGTACTCCTGTGGGACGAGTTGAGAAGGTTTTGACTACGTCCGAAGCAACTCGATGAGCCCACGCAGTCGCACAATGTCTGAGGAGGTGGCTTCTGCGGGGGAGGGCAGCGTGAATCGGGTGGTTCACTGCGACCCCATCCTTCCAGGATGGAAGGACGCTATCCGTCTCGCCGCTTGCTGCTTCCAGTCCACCGCCGGCTGCAAAGGCACGCGCAGGCCGCACGAATGATCTAAGGTGCGCGTCCTCTTGGTACGACTCTTACGCGCAGGCTTGCTCACGGGCGTGATCGACGGCCTCTGGGCGATCGGTCTGGCGATGGCCTACGGCCGGTCGATCCCACGCCTCTGGCAAGGCGTCGCCGCGGTCCCGTTCGGGGAGCGGATGCTCGATGGCGGCGCAGCCACCGTTGCACTAGGCATCACGCTGCATTTCTGCGTGGCCCTGGGCTGGTCGGCAGTGTTCCTCCTGCTCTTCACGCGCTGGCGCTGGCTCGCTGGCGTGGTCGAGTCGCGATCTGGACGGGTCAAGGTCGCCGGGGTGTACGGACCGCTGATCTGGATCGTGATGTCTGTGCTCGTCATTCCCGCGTTCACCAGGACGTCCTCGACGGTCTCCTACCGTTGGTGGATTCAGCTCGCCGGGCACATGGTGTTCGTCGGCCTGCCGATCGTCTGGGGAAGCACCTTCTCCAGACCAGCGCCACGACGCATTCTCGGTGAATCCAACGCGGAGCGTTCCCGACTGTCCGCGGTCCACCCGGCCGGTGCGGGCAAGTAGCTCACCTCGATCGCCGAACCGGCACGGTGCGCACCGCCTCGACTGCGGCTCGGCTCTCACCTTCGATGTAGGAGAGCAGCGCGGACACTTCCTCGCCGTCCAAGCCCATGTTCGGCATGCGGACGTTCCTGTACTTGGCGAAAAGCTCCTTGGCGAGCTCGTCGCCCTCGGCCAGCATCCGATCGGGTTCGGCGACATAGCGCGCCAGCCAGCTGCGCTGGCGCCGCATGGTCACATTGTGCAGATCCGGACCGAGCCCGTCTCCCCCGCCGATGCCATGGCAGGCGGCGCATCGAGTCTGGAAGAGGTAGCTCCCCTTGCCGGCGCGGGGGATCTGAACCGGCTCCGCATAAGTCCGCACCGGCTTGCCGTTCCTCCAGCCGAAGAAGTCGCTCATCATGCTGGCGAGGAACTTCGGGTTCTCGATGGCGGAGTTCCGCATCCATTCGCCGGTTGCTTCATTTCCGACCATCAGGGCGGGCAGGTGCCCGTCGCGGCTCCAGTCGTCGGTCAGAGCAGACAAGCCCAGCTTCTTGCTCACGAGCCGGATGTCCTCTTCCTTGCCGGTGAGGAACAGCCAACCCGGCCCTACGTGAAAGCGTTCCGCGTACGCCTTGAGCACCTCAGGGGTATCGTGCTTCGGATCGATGCTGATGGAGTAGAAGAACACGTCCTTGCCGACGTGATTGCCAAGCAGCCGCTGCACCTGGGCGAGCCGGGCCGTCTCCAGCGGGCAGCTAGCAGTGCAGCGCGTGTAGATCAGGTTGATGGCGACCGCCTTGCCCTTGAGCAGGTCGTCGTAGAAGCGCACCACTCTTCCGTTCTGCGTGATCAGCGGAACGTTGGGAAAGTAGTCCGCCCCCCAGGGGCCGCCGGCGTTGGCGGCCCCCGGGTGCAGCAGCGCCGCCGCCGCGGCGAGCAGCGAAACCGGCCCGACCACGCGAGGACGCTGACGGCGAATCAGTGTGTCCATCAGCTGAGCTTGACCATGGCTGCCACCGAGGGAATGCCGTTCGTGTCGACGATGAAGAGCAGGTAGTAGCCGGGCGGCGCGAGGTTGGCATTGGCGGGAGCCTGGACGTTCAGGCCTCCGGTCGTCGACTGGAAGCCGAGCGGGACGAAGCGTTGGTTCTGGTCGAACGCGTGCGTCACCGCCCCCAATCGAACCAGGGACGCCGTGGCGATCCGCGCGACGTCAGGAGTCCCGACGAAGAAGACGGTGCCGTACTGGATGCCGGCCGGCGCCGATGTGATCGCCGGCTGCGGCCCCTTGAAGAGGTAGGGAGGCGAGTAGATCTCCGCGCTGAGCTGGTCCACTTCGGGGAAATCGCGGCCGCCCCCTGCGACCAGCACGCGGCCGTCAGGCAGCAGCAATGCCGTCGAGTGGTACATGCGGGGAGTCTTCATTGCCGCCAGGACCGTCCACGTCTCGGTGGTGGGGGACCACAGCTCGGCCTCGAGCACGGCGGCGGCAGTGTTACCGACATCCGAGTTGCGCGAGCCACCCGTCACCAGCACCGTGCCGTCAGGCAGCAGCGTCAGGTTGTGCTCCGTCCGCGGGAACGCCATGGAAGCGGTCTGGCGCCAGGCGGGCGATGGCTGGGTCATGTCGATGACGTAGGTGGTCGCGACCGAAGGCGCCCCCGGGAGGTCGGGATCGCGGCCCAGGCCGGACTTGACGATCTTTCCCGGCGCGTAGGTCGCGGCGCTGCCTCCGTCGAGCACCGAGGGATCGACGACGGCCCAGCTCTGGAGGGCGACATTGAGGACGACGCTCGCCATGGCGTCCCGATTCGAGGAGGCTGCGAGGACGCGGCCGTCGGGCAGCACGAACATGTGGGGGTAGTAGGGCAGGTTCTGCGATGCGCTCGAGAGCTGGCTCCAGGAGTTCGCTGCCGGGTCGTAGATGGCGGGGATGAGGGCGTTGCACCCGTCGCAGTTGGTTTCGCCGGCCGTCACCAGCATGCGGCCGTCGGGCAGCGCCGTGACGGTCGGATACCAGCGGGCCACCGGCATGGAGGCTAGCGAGCCCCAGACCTGGGTCGCCGGATCGAACGCGGTCGCATTGGCAATGCCGACGTGGGCGGTACCCGAGTGGCCGCCCGCATCGAACACGCGCCCGTCGGAGAGCAGAGAGTGGCCGGAGCAGAAGAGGTCGGCAGTGAAGAAAGGCACCGCGTTCAAGGAATTGGTGGCAGGGTCGAACACGTCGGCCCCCTGGTTGTCGAGATGATCGTCCCAAGCCAGGACCTTGCCGTTGGGAAGCATGGTCATGTGCACGGCCACCAGCGGCCAGGAGAGCACGGCCGACCATTGGCCTGTCGGCGGCGGAGCCGGCGTGGCGGCGCTTGCAGTATTGGAATAGGGCGAGTCGCCGGCGGCGTTCGTGGCGCGCGCCCGATAGAAATAGGTGGTCGAGGCGCTCAGTCCGGCGTCCGAGTAGCGGACCGCGGTGGCCCCGGCGACCGTGATCTGGGCGAAGGTCACGTTGTCGGTCGAGCGCTCGATCTTCACGCCGGTCTGGTTGGTGGAGCCGTTGGTCCAGGAGAGGTTGATTTGCGTGCTGCTGGCTGCCGCGGCGGCGAGGTTGGTCGGCGCGGTGGGCGGCGGCGGCGGCGCCTGTGTCGTCGCGCTGGCGGTATTGGAATATGCCGAGTTGCCGGCAGCGTTGGTGGCGCGGGCACGATAGGAGTAGGTGGTCGAAGCGGTCAGGCCGCCGTCCGAGAAGCTGACGGCGGTGGCCCCGGCGACCGCGATCTGGGTGAAGGTGACGTTGTCGGTCGAGCGCTCGATCTTCACGCCGGTCTGGGTGGTGGAGGTGTTGGTCCAGG
>DASQAU010000218.1:0-1623 GCA_035635595.1 Candidatus Eiseniibacteriota bacterium | reverse complement strand
GGGCGTCCGTGCGTGAGGACGTTGGCGCCGATCTCCGCCAGCGCGATCTCAAAGTGCATGAGGTTGAGGTCGTCTTTGTCTCGACCACTGGCCTCACGCAGCTTCTGCACGGACTCATGAAGCATCTGCAATCCCTCATCGAGGTGGCTGAGCGTGGCATGGAACTCAAAGGGCTCCGTAGAACTGCGCAGATCAGAAGCCAGTGAGGGCTTCCTCGACCGTGGAGTAGTAGGGGAAGACACGGTCCAGGGTGGTGAGCTCGAGCACCACTCTGACCTGCTGATTCGGCGCGGCCAGACGCAGGTCGCCTTGCGAGCTGCGAATCTGCTTCAAAGCCGCGATCACCGAGCCGAGGCCGGTGCTGTCGACGAAGCTGACTCCTTCGAGGTCGAGAACGACCCGAGGCTGGCCGTTTTTCAACGCCTCGCTGATCGCGTCCTTCAATGTTGGAGCGCCGGCCACGTCGAGACGCCCCGTCGGGGCGACGACCGTTACGCCGTTATCGACCTGCCGGGTCTGGACCTCGAGGCTCATATGGCTGCTCTCATGCGTGGGGTCTGATTATGGGTCACCCAGTCTCGAGTTGAGCCTCTCTACACTGCTGCTCGTGAGCTCGGCCGGAGGGTCTCAGCGCCTCCTCATAGTGGACGACGAGCAGGCCCTGGCCAAAAGCATGGAGCGGACGCTCCGCAGCCGTGGATTCGAATCTGACCTGGCGTTCACTGCAGCGGAGGCCAGGAGCCGTTTCGAAGCCGCGGACTATGCCCTTGCCCTGCTCGACGTCCGCCTGCCGGACGAGTCCGGCTACGGGTTGCTCGAGGAGCTGCGTAAGGTGCGGCCGGACACGGCGGTCGTGATGATCTCGGGCGTCGACGACCCAGAGCTGGGCAAGGCCGCGCTCGAGCACGGCGCTTATGGCTACCTCGTCAAGCCCGTGGGCGCGACACAGCTGTACCTTGTGGTCGTCAACACCCTCCAGCGACGCACCCTCGAGCTGGAGCATCGCGGCAGCCTTCGGCGCCTGGAATCGATGCTGCGAGAGCGCGCCGAGCAGATGGAGCGCGCGGTGGAGCTTCAGGCGGGAATGCTGCCGGTCTCGCCGCTCAAGCAGGATGGGTTCGAGGTCGCCGCCAACTTCAAGGCCTCGCGCGAGATCAGCGGAGATTTCTACGACTGGTACCGCCAGGACACGGGCGAGCTGGTCTTCACGCTCGGTGACGTGATGGGCAAGGGACTGCCGGCGGCGCTGATGATGGCCACGGCGCGGGCGGCGCTTCGCGGGTCGGTCGGTATGGAGCAGCTTGACGCGGGGATCAAGCGCGCGGGCGACGTGATGGCCGCAGCGCTCGAGGTGAACCACGCGTACGTGACCGTCTTTCATTCGGTGTTCGACCCTCGATCCGGCGAGCTGCGCTACGTCGACGCGGGCCACGGCCATGCGCGGCTGCTGCGCGGCGTCACGGGCCAGGAAACGCTCCCCGTGCGCAGCGCGCCGATCGGCATCTTTCCCGACAGTCAGTACGGCGTCGGGTCGGTGACCATGAATCCAGGGGACACGCTGGTCGTCTTCTCAGATGGGCTGCTCGACCTGCGACCCGACCTCGCGACCAAGGACGTGCTGCT
>DASQAU010000217.1:0-2437 GCA_035635595.1 Candidatus Eiseniibacteriota bacterium | reverse complement strand
TGTGCAGGGGTTGTGGAAAACACATGCCCCAAGCGACCTTCCTGTTTACCCTGAAGTCCCCTATGCGTTTTTCGGTTTCCATCCCGGGTTGCCCCGGACCTTCCACCTACTCGACGTTCGGTATCCTCAGGTTTACCGTACTCAGCCGCTTGGGGCGTCGCGAAAGTTATCAGGCGGTTATGGAATGAGTCAACTCAGAAAAAAATTGGACTGCCTGGCAAATCTTTGTGGGCTTGACAGTGCACGCGATGACGGTTAGTGGGGGCTCCTAGAATGGGTCGCACCGTCAACGCAAAGGAGACCTGACAAATGCGCGAAGCCGTGATCGTCGAGGCGGTCCGCACGCCGATCGGCCGGCGAAACGGAAAGCTCAAGGACATCCATCCTGTCGTGCTCGGCTCGTTGGTGCTGCAGGAAATCGTCAAGCGCTCAGGCATCGCGCCGGACCAGGTCGATGATGTGGTGTTCGGTTGCGTGACCCAGGTCGGCGAGCAGAGCCTCAACATCGCGCGCAGCGCGTGGCTGACCGCTGGATTTCCAGTCACTACTCCTGGCACGACAGTTGACCGGCAGTGCGGCTCGAGCCAGCAGGCGATTCATTTCGCGGCCAACCTCATCCAGTCAGGCGTATGCGACATCACCATCGCCGGTGGTGTCGAATCGATGAGTCGCGTGCCGATGGGTTCGAACGCGGTCTCACCGGGCACTCCATTTCCACCAGAGCTGATGGAGCTTTACGACCTCGTCCCTCAGGGCATCTCAGCGGAGCTCATCGCGCGCAAGTACGGGATCTCTCGCCGGCAGATGGACGAGTTCGGCGTGCGCAGCCACCGGCTGGCGCACCAGGCGACGGAGGAGGGCCGGTTCAAGACGCAGCTGCTCCCGGTCGAGGTCTCGCTCGACGGCAACGGACACCACGACCTTTTCACGAAGGACGAGGGCATCCGGCCCACTGCGAGCTACGAGGCGACGGCCGCGCTGCAGCCGGCCTTCAACCCGGAGCACTCGATCACAGCGGGCAACTCGAGCCAGATCTCTGACGGCGCCGCCGCGGTGCTGCTCATGTCGCTTGAGAAGGCAAAGCAGCTCGGCCTCAAGCCGCGCGCCCGCATCAGGGCTCAAGCAGTTGTCGGCACCGACCCCGTCCTGATGCTCGAGGGACCGATCCCCGGCACCGCCGCGGTGCTGAAGCGCGCCGGTCTCGACCTGAAGAGCATCGACCTCTTCGAGGTCAACGAAGCGTTCGCGTCGGTCGTCCTCGCGTGGCAGAAGGAGACGGGCGCGGACATGGACAAGACCAACGTCAACGGCGGGGCGATCGCAGTCGGGCATCCGCTCGGCGCCTCGGGCGCGATCCTCATGAACCGCCTCCTCTACGAGCTTGAGCGCCGCGACCTGCGCTACGGCCTCGAGACGATGTGCTGCGGAGGCGGGCTCGGCACCGCGACGATCATCGACCGGGTGATCGAGTGAGCGCGAAAGTCAAGACGTTCGAGTCGCTGCGCAACATCCGGCCTCACGCGCTGCGCGAGGGCATCACGGCCCGCGCCGTTGAAGGCGAACGCATGACGATGGCCGTTGTCGACCTGGAACCCAACATCGTGATGCCCGAGCACCACCACGAAAACGAGCAACTCGGGTTCGTCATCGCCGGCAGCATGACGATGCGGATCGGGGATGAGAAGCGCGAGCTTCACCCGGGCGACACGTACGCAATTCCCAGCCACGTCCCGCACGGCGTGACGGTCGGACCGGACGGGTGCACGGTGACCGACGTCTTCGCGCCTGTGCGAGCCGATTGGAAGGAGATGAACCGCCTGGAGCCGGCTCGGCCTAACTGGCCCTAGGCCCCCCACCCCGACCCTCCCCCTTGCGGGGGAGGGAGAGTGCTTTCGGGATCGGCCGCGACAGGTGCGGCGAGTCCCAGCAGAACCGCAGCGGCCGTTCCTGCCAGTCACCGGAGTTGTAGATGCCGATCCGGGGCGTCGCGACGATGCGCCGCTTGGGTGCGCGGTCGTCGACCACGTAAAGGTTGGGTGGGGCCAGCGGCACGCCGTTCAGCGCGCGATCGATGTCGAGCGCCCGGCACACCAGGCCAGGACCGCCGCACCGCCCGACGCCCGGACCAGGCTCGAGCGCGCGGACGAGCACGGCCTGCGGCACGCCGATCGGCCGCGTGACGAAGTTCAGGCAGTGGTGCATGCCGTACGTGAAATAGACGTAGGCATGTCCGGGCGCCCCGTACATGACCTCGTTGCGAGGGCTGCGCCGGCCGCCTGAGGAGTGGGAAGCGAGATCGTCCGGTCCCATGTAGGCCTCGACCTCGACGAGACGGCCCCACAGCTTGCGTCCGTCCACCTCGCGGACCAGCACCTTGCCCAGCAGGTCGCGCGCGACGGCGACGGTTTCGCGGTCGAAGAAACCGGCGTCGAGGATC
>DASQAU010000216.1:0-6991 GCA_035635595.1 Candidatus Eiseniibacteriota bacterium | reverse complement strand
CACCCGCATTTCGACTGGGCCGGCGACAAGCCACCCGACAGGCCGCTGCACGAGACGGTCATCTACGAGACGCATCTCAAGGGCTTCACGCGCTGCCACCCCGATGTGCCTGAAGAGCTGCGCGGCACCTATGCGGGGTTTGCACATCCCGCTGTCATCGACCACCTGACCTCGCTTGGAGTTACCGCGGTAGAGCTCATGCCGATCCACCAGTTCGTGCACGACCAGCGGCTCATCGAGCGGGGGCTGCGGAACTACTGGGGCTACAACACCATCGGGTTCTTCGCGCCCCACAACGAATACGCGAGCACAGGCCAGCGCGGAGAGCAGGTCAACGAGTTCAAGTTGATGGTCCGGACGCTCCATCAGGCCGGGATCGAGGTGATCCTGGACGTGGTCTACAACCACACCGCCGAAGGCAACCACCTTGGCCCGACGCTGTGCTTCAAGGGCCTCGACAACCGCGCCTACTACCGTGTCGTGGCTGACGAGCCGGAGTTCTACTACGACACGACTGGAACCGGGAACAGCCTCAACGTCAGCCACCCGCACACGCTGCAGCTGATACTGGACTCGCTCCGCTACTGGATCACCGAGATGCACGTCGACGGCTTCCGCTTCGACCTTGCCGCAACCCTGGCCCGCGAGTTCCACGAGGTCGACCGGCTATCGACCTTCTTCGACATCATCCAGCAGGATCCTGTCGTCAATCGCGTGAAGCTCATCGCCGAGCCCTGGGACATCGGCGAGGGTGGCTACCAGGTCGGGAACTTCCCGCCCCTTTGGTCGGAGTGGAATGGTCGCTTCCGCGACACGGTGCGTGACTACTGGCGCGGCGAGCCCTCGACGGTGGCCGAGTTCGCGTCACGCCTGACCGGCAGCTCAGACCTGTATCAGAACGACACGCGCCGGCCTTTCGCCAGCGTGAACTTCGTCACCGCCCACGACGGCTTCACGCTCCGCGACCTCGTCTCCTACAACCAGAAGCACAACGAGGCCAACGGCGAGAACAACGCGGACGGCGAGTCTCACAACCGCTCGTCGAACTGCGGGGCGGAAGGCGAGACAGAAGACACCGTGGTGCTCAAGTGCCGCGCCCGGCAGCAGCGTAACTTCCTGACCACGCTGTTCACGGCTCAGGGAGTTCCGATGCTGCTTGGCGGAGATGAGCTGGGCCGGACCCAGAAGGGCAACAACAATGCCTACTGCCAGGACAACGAGCTGTCGTGGGTGAGCTGGTCCGAGATCGATGAGCCGCTGCTTGGCTTCACCCGGTGGATCATCGCGTTTCGACGCGAACATCCCGTCTTCCGGCGCCGCCGGTTCTTCCAGGGCCGTCCGATTCGCGGCACGCTGGACATCGGTTGGTTCAAGCCCGATGGGCATTCGATGACCGACGACGACTGGGACGTCGGCTACGCGCGCTCGCTCGGTGTCTTCTTGAACGGCAGGGCCATCCAGGGTCACGACGAGCAGGGGCGCCCCATCACCGACGACTCGTTCATCTTGCTGTTCAACGCCCACACCGAAGGCGTGCGGTGGACCATCCCGACCGAATATGCGGCGGGGTGGCGCCTGGTCCTCGATACGCGCCGGCGGCATCCCGAGCGCGCACCGAGGTTGGTGGAGGGGCGGATCACGACGTCAGCCCGCTCGATCGCGGTTCTGCAAACCCCTGAATAGGTAATGTCGAGCTTCAGCCGGTTCTCTCTGTAGAACCGGCCGGCCCTCGGGCCTGCCGAAAGGAGGTTGAGGGAAAGATGGTTGTGGCACTGATCGTCCTGGTGCTCTTGCTGCTGCTGCTCGGCGGAGGCGGACTCCTGTCGGCGTCCATGCACATTCTCTGGATCCTGCTGCTGATCGGGCTCGTCCTCTGGCTTTTCGGGTTCGTGTTCAGAGGTTCGGGTGGCGGGCGCTGGTACCGCTGGTAAGCGCCGGCAGTAGATAGCGAACGCAGGTCGCGCCCGGCGGGGGCGCACCTGCTTTCTCGAGACACTGAGATCGATCTCAGCGACCTGTGAGCACTTCCCCAGCGTTCTCCAAGCATCCGGCAGGACCCTGGCTGAGCCTTGTTTCGGCTGAGAAATCTCCCGAGGAACCTCCTCAAGCGAAGGGTCCTCGCGTCGCTCGTGTTGGTAACCGCAATCCTGGGCGGAACGCTCGTGTACGCCCAGGCGGGCAAGGTGACCACGTCGTACCGAACCGCCCCTGTCTCGTACGGAACCATCACGCAGAGCATCGGGATGGCGGGGAACCTCACCCCGACGAGCGAGGCCGACCTCAACTTCGCTTCGGCCGGGACCGTGCAGACGGTCTACGTGCAGGTCGGGCAGTCAGTCGGGGTTGGAACGCCTCTCGGCACGCTTGACGCGAGCTTGCTTTCGGCACAGCTGAGCCAGGCGCAGGCGACCCTGGCCGGCGCGCAGGCCAAGCTGGCGCAGGACAGGGCCGGGCCCACCAGCGCTCAGACTCTGACCTCGGCGCAGAACTCGGTCGCATCGGCTCTTGTGTCGATGACCAATGCCCAGACGAGCCTGGCCGACACGCAGGCGATCAATGCCCAATCGGTGAGCGCGGCGCAGGCTGCGGTGACCGCCGCCCAGACCCTGGTCAACGCCGATCAGGCGGCGGTCGATCAGGACAATGCAACCCTATCCGCCGACCAGGCAGCCATGCCCGTCGACCCGGCGAAGGTCAGCGCGGACCAGGCCAAGCTCGCCGCCGATCAGCTCGTCCTCAACAAAGACAAGGCCGCCCTCGACAGCGCAAAGACCGCGCTGGCCGCGGCGACGGTCAAAGCTCAGCAGAGCAACGACCAGGCCGCGGCCCAGCTTGCCTCGATGCAGCAGCAGTACTCGGCGGCGCGGAGCTCGCTTGCCTCTCTCCAGACCAGCGCCACACCTCAGACGATCCAGATGGATAACGCTCAGATCCAGATCGACCAGATCAACGTCGACACCCTCCAGCGCCAGGTCGACAGCTCGACCTTGACCTCCCCCATCGCGGGCATCGTGTCCCAGGTGAACGTCAAGGCCGGCCAGTCAGCGTCCATCGGCGGAGCGTCGGGGACCAGCGCGTTCGTGATTTTCGCGCCAGGTTCCTACCAGCTCACGGGAACGGTCAGCGACGCGCAGGTGAACCTCGTCGCGGTCGGGCAGACCGTCGAGGTGACGCCGGCAGGCTCGACTCAGGCCGTGCAGGGCAAGATCGCCTCCATAGCGCCGGCCGCCGTCGTCTCCTCGGGCGTCGCGACATTCGCGGTGACCGCGCAGCTGACCGACACCAGCAATTCGATTCGGCCGGGCGTCTCGGCGTCAGCCACCATCGTCATCAACCAGGTCGTACACGTGCTCACGGTGCCGACCAGCGCTGTGCACACCACCGCCGCCGGAAGCACCGTGCAGGTGCTCGAGAGCGGGGCGCCGAAGACGGTGTCGGTTCAGACCGGCGCCTCGGATCCGACCCGGATCCAAATCGTGTCCGGCCTCAAGCTCAACGACGTCGTCGTGATCGCCGTCATCACGAGCTCCCTGCCCAGCACCAACGGCACGAGCGTGCTGGGTGGTGGCGGCGGCCGTGGAGGTGGAGGTGGCGCCGTCCGCGGAGGCGGCGGTGGCTAGCGGTCCGGCGCCAGCCGAGTTGATCCGGCTGGAGTCCGTCACCAAGGTCTACGGCTCTGGCGACGCGTCGGTGGCCGCACTGCAAAGCTTCTCGCTCACCGTCGCCTCCGGCGAATCGGTCGCCGTGATGGGCCCGTCCGGCTCAGGCAAGTCGACGCTGATGAACATCCTCGGCTGCCTGGACATCCCATCCTCAGGTCGCTACTGGTTTGCCGGCCAGGACGTCAGCCGGTTGAACGAAACCGAGCTGGCCCGCGTCCGCAATCGGAGGATCGGCTTCGTCTTCCAGCAGTTCCAGCTGCTGCCAAAGCTCTCGGCGTGGCGGAACGTCGAGCTTCCGCTTCTGTACCGGAACGTGCGCGACAGGCGAGCGCTGGCGCTCCAGGCGCTCGAGCAAGTTGGTCTCAGCAACCGGATCGACCACAGGCCCAGCCAGCTGTCCGGAGGGCAGCAGCAGAGGGTCGCCATCGCTCGCGCCCTGGTCACCGATCCCGATCTCATCCTGGCCGACGAGCCGACCGGCAACCTCGACACGGCATCCAGCCGCGATGTGCTTGCGGTGCTGCGCGAGCTCAACGAGCAGGGCCGCACCATCATCGTCATCACGCACGACCCTGAGGTGGCGCCGGTCGCGAGGCGCACCGTTCATATGCGCGACGGCCGGCTGATCGACGAGGTCGCGGCGTGAGCCTGGCCCACACCATCGAGACTGGGCTGCGCAGCCTGCTTGGACACCGACTGCGGTCGGTGCTGACGACGCTCGGCATCCTGTTCGGCGTGGCCGCGGTCATCTCCACCGTCGGCATCGGCCAGGCCTCGTCGGACAGCGTCACCGCGCGCATCACCTCGTTGGGCACCAACTTGCTCACGATCTCGTCGGGAAGCTCGGTGTCGAACGGCGTCTTCGGGGGTGCCGGCAGCGCGAACACCCTGACCATGTCGGACGTCAGCGGACTCGAGAACCGGCAGAGCGCCCCCGACATCCAGGCCGTCGCACCCGTCACCCAGGGACGAGCGTCGCTGGTCAGCTCGGCGGGCAACTGGAGCACGACAGTTTCCGGCAGCACCGCCGGCTGGTTGGTGACCAATTCGCGAAGCGTGAGCACCGGCTCTTTCATCAGCACCCAGGATGCGGCGACGCGGGCGCAGGTCATCGTGCTCGGGTCGACCACCGCATCGAACCTGGGAGTCGGCGTAGGAGATCTGGTGCTGGTCAGGCAGATCCCCTTCGAGGTGATCGGAGTCCTGGCCCCGGCGGGGAGCCAGGGCTTTGGCAACCAGGACGACCTGGCGGTGGTTCCCATCACGACCGCACAGGACGTGCTCTTCGGCAGCGGGGGGAGCGTGCAGAGGATCCTGCTGAGCGCGACGAGCGCGAGCACGATCGGGTCGGCCTACCTCGAGGCGGAGCAGATTCTGCTTCAGACGCACCACATCACCGACCCGTCCCTTGCCGACTTCACGATCACCTCGCAGACGCAGGTGCTCAGCACGGCGCAAGCGGTGACGCAGACGCTGACCATCCTGCTCGCCAGCGTGGCGGCGATCTCGCTGCTCGTGGGAGGGATCGGCGTCATGAACATCATGCTGGTCTCCGTCACCGAGCGAACCAGCGAGATCGGGCTGCGGAAGGCGTTGGGCGCGACTCCCGGTGACCTGTTCCGCCAATTCGTCATCGAAGCGGGGACGCTGACAGCGCTCGGCGGATTGCTCGGCGTCGCCACCGGTTTAGCGGTTGGTTACCTCGTTCCGCGGACCGCCAACATCGCGGTGACGATCACGCCGCTGCCGGTCCTCACCGCGGTCGCCGTCGCGGTGGCGGTCGGGCTGGTGTTCGGCGTTTATCCCGCATTGCGCGCCGCGCGGCTCGCACCGATCGAAGCGCTGCGGGCTCAGTGAAATGGGGACGGGAGGGTCCATGAATCGAACGATGATCGTCGGGGTCTCAATCGCAGCCGGACTTGGTGTTGCCGCATGCGGGGGCGCGAGCGCGAGCTCTGCTTCGCCAAGCCCTGGTCGCGGCGGCCAGGCCCGCAACGGGGCGGCCGGTCAGCTGGTCCAGATCAGCGGGCAGACTTTGATCCTCACCGGGACGACCGGCGACATCACCGTGACCTTTAGCGACAGCACCACATTCACGAGGACGTCTGCCGCGGTGCTGGCGGACATCGTTCCCGGCCAGTGCCTGGTTGCCAACGGGCAGAAGGACTCAGCGGGAACGTTGACCGCCACGACCGTCCGCCTCTCACCGAAGACCTCGTCTGGGTGCGGTGCGGGCGGCCAGTTCGGTCCGAACGCGCCTCCTGCCCCTGGCGCTTCGCCGAGGCCCACGCCCTCCGGTCAGCCCGCGGAGGCGTTCGTCGCCGGTGAGGTGACTGCAGCGGCCGGCACCTCGATCACGATCCTGGCGGCCGGCTCCGGCAGCGAGGTCATCAATGTCCCGACAACGGCGTCCGTGACGCGAATGTCGGCTGCCTCTTCCACCGACTTGCGGACCGGCGAGTGTTTGCGCGCCAACGGCTCACGGGACTCGGCCGGCGCAATCCAGGCGACATCGATCGCGATCACTCCGGCCGGCCCATCCGGCACGTGTGCCGCCGGAGCGGGCGGGCGCGGACCCGGTCGGGTCGGTGCAAGCCCGGGAGCATCCGCACCAATCGGCTGAACCCCGCGTAATGCGTGACCCGCGCGCGTTTTTTTGAACGGGTACCGTGTACGTCGGGGGAGCGTCCCCGTCCTTGAAGGGAGGAGGTGGCGGAACCCTCAAGAACACGCGGGGTTTGAGGACAACGGACTATGCAGGGTGGGTTCCGATCGACCTTTGTCTGGATAAGCCTTCTCGGCGCGATCGAAGCGATGGACATCTTGACGACCGACATCGGCCGGGCTTACGGCGCCGTCGAGTCGATGCCCATCAGCGCGGCGGTCATGAGCCAGGGAGGCATGGCGCTTTTCATCATCGTCAAGCTCGCTCTCGTGGCCGCGGGCGCGATCGCCGTACTCCTGGCGGCCTTGTGGGTTAGGAACGGCCGTCCCGGAGCGGGTTGGGTCTACTTCTTCACGATCTCATCGATTCGCGTAACGTCGGTCGCCCTCGCGATCGTGAGCCTGCACAACGCGGTGCTCCTGCAATCGCTGACGGGAGCGGCGTAGAGCTCGAGCGAGCACGTCGGTCAGGCGGAAGTCGAGGCAGCCTCTGCGGATTTGGTGGCCCGCCTCGAGCCAGGGGCCTGCGTCGCCAGAACCGGCAGGTGCAGCGTGAAGGTGCTGCCTTTTCCGGGCGCTGACTCGACGGTGATCTCTCCCCCATGAAGGCGCGCCAGCTGGCGCCCGAGGTAGAGGCCCAAGCCAGTTCCCGGCAGGTGATCAGT
>DASQAU010000215.1:0-5011 GCA_035635595.1 Candidatus Eiseniibacteriota bacterium | reverse complement strand
AGTCAGGCGAACCTCCTGCACATCTTCAACTCGAAGGGGCTGTCAGACCTATTTGTCGCGCGCCAGAAACTCCTGGCGGGCGACCCTTCAGTGTCGAATACAGCGAAGGGCGCAGCTTGGTCGAAGGAAATTTCCGTGGGCAATGCGAAGGTCCGAGTGATCTTTTCTCCCGAGCCGACCAAGCAGCGCGAGTCTATCGATAGGGTCGTGCGTTCGATCAAGGCAGCCAAGGAGTCCGTGATCTTCTGCCTGTTCGATCCCACCGACGCGGATCTGATCTCTTCGCTGCTGGCGGTCGGCGACGCGAAGAAGCTTTGCTATGGACTGCTCAACGCTATTTCCACACCAAAAAAGAAAGACAATTTGTCCGCCTCGGGTGAAGCGCCCCAGGCTCCGACTGCCGCGACCCAAATCAAGGTGACCCTGTACAACCGCTCGCGTCGAGACAAGGCCGTGTTGGCCTACAACTATTTTCGACCTGGAACAACGCCCAGTGGATTTCTACCCGAGCTCAACGCAGTTGATATGAGCAGCAGGAGTACTGTTCCCCGACCCAAGTCTGGAAAGCCTGGTGGCGGGCCGCCGGCGGTCCACATCCACCATAAGTTCATCGTTGTTGATCCGCAGACGGAGAACCCGATCATCTATACGGGCTCCAACAATCTCAGCAATAACTCGACCCACCGCAACGACGAGAACCTCCTCGAGATCACGGGCAGCCCTGAGCTCGCCCAGACCTACCTAGCCGAGTTCATGCGGCTCTATGAGCACTACCGGGCTCGCGCCCTGTGGAACATGAATCATCCGTCGGCCAAGGGAAAGCTGACGCAACCCGCAACAGCGAGCTCGAAGCTTGGTCAGACGTTTACGCTCAAGACGGCTCGGGATGCGTGGGTCAAAGGGGCCTATAAGGCTGGAACCCCCGAATACCTCGCCAGAAGGCTCTTCGCCCCCAAAGCGTAGAACGGTGGCGATCAAAATACGGCGAAGCCAGTATCGCCCTGCATGCTTGCGGAACCGTGCGGTTGACGGCCGCTAGGCGGTTCGGTCGACGGCGGATCGTGCGAGGCTGATCAGGATCGGCCGCAGCCCGTCCAGCTCGATGGTCTCGAGCTCGCGAACCGCGGCATCGACCAGCGCTTGCGCCTCGCCCTTCACGCGCTCGAGCGCACCGCTGCTCGTCACGAGCTCCGCCACGCGGCCCACCTCTGCGTCTCCCAGCGCGCCCGCGAGCAATCTCCTGACCTCCGGTCCAACCTCGCGGTCCTCGGCCGCATAGATAAGAGGTAGAGAGAGCACACGCTGGCGGATGTCCAGGCCGACCGGCTTGCCCGAGCTTGGGCTGAAGTCCACCATGTCGTCCGCCATCTGGAACGCGACGCCGACAAGGTCGCCATACCTTCGCAACGTGTCGACAATCTCAGGGCTTGCCTCGGAAAGGAGCGCGCCGGAGGCGCAGGCTGCTGCGAAAAGCGCTGCGGTCTTTCCGCGAACGACCCGCAGGTAAGAGTTGTGGTCGCCCGGAAACGCACCGCGCAGCGCGACGTCGTCGATCTGCGACGTGCAGATCGCCTCGAGCGCTTCTGCGATGGTCGAGGTCACGCTTCGATTGCCGATCTCTGCGATGAGCCTTGTCGCCTTGGCGAAGTAGTAGTCGCCGACTGCGACCGCCCGCTCGGGCCCTTCGGCCGCCGCCACGGTCGGTTGACCGCGCCGGTGCGTGCTCTCGTCGACGTAGTCGTCGTGGATCAAAGTCGCGTTGTGGAGGAGCTCGACCGCCGCGGCGAGCGCGGCCGCGCGAAGCGGCTCGGTGCGGGGCCCGACGCCGGCGGTGAGCTGGACGAGGGTCGGCCGTAGGCGCTTGCCGCCGGCCTCGACCAGTCGCCGCATCGGCGCGGCCACCGGCTCAGGATCGACGAGCAGCTGTCGCGAGAGCTCGAGCTCGACGAGGTCCCCACCCGGCTGCGCCTGCTTCGCGGGCGGAGCCGACCTCCCCAGCGAGCGGGGAGGTGAAAAATCACCATCCAGTTGGATCGCCAGCTGACGCTGGCGCGGACCGTCGAGCTCGACCGCGAACACCGACTGCCACCGGCCCAGGACCAGCTCGCCATCTTCGACGAGCAACGTGGCGAACCCTGTCAGCAGGAGCTGGCGGCAGTGGGCGTGGCCGTTTTCCGGCTCATCCACCGCGATGTCGAACCTGCGGGTGAAGTCGTCGTGCTGGTAGCCCGCGCCCACGGGGGCAAGGCGCTCCAGCAGGCTCTCGAAGTCTCGAAGGAGCAGCGGCTCGTTCTCGTTGATCGCGAGCCCCAGCGTGGTGTGCAGCGACTGAAGGTGAACCCTGCCGGTCCTCAGGCCGGCCCGCTGCACCTCTTCGCGCAGCCGGTCGGTGATGTCGACGAACTCGGTCGGGTGCCGGCTCTCGAATCGGAAGCGCCTGCCGACCATCACCTGGCCTCGAACGCGCGGAGCAGCAGGTCGCGGGTAAGCGGGGCGGACCGCTCTGACGCGGCTGCGGATGACATCTCCTCGATCGCCCTGGCGAAGGCGACCTGAACCGCCTGCGGCGCGGCGTCGGCTAGGAGCCGCGACGAGCGGGCCAGGCAGAGGTCTCCCATCAAGAGCGTCGGAGCGGCGGCCGCACGGCCGCCGAGCCCCTGGAGCCGGAGGCCCACCTCGATGAGCGCCGCAGCCAGGGCCAGGCGGGGTTGGTCGTCGATCTCGAAGTGGCCCACGGCCTCCAGGTAGGAGCGGTACGCGTCAGAGAGGCCGTCCTCCCACAGGCTTTCAAGGCGCTCGAGCTCGCGGGTCACAACGTTGACGGCCGACATCAGACGGGCTCCACCAGGGTGGCCGCCAGCTGCCGGAATGCCGACAGCGCCTTGAGGCAGGACTCGTCGTCCCGGGTCACGACGTAGTAGAGGCCGAAGCCCAGCACGGTGTTGAGCACGAGCGGCACGAGGACGTCGCGCGGGACCGTGAGCCGGATCCTGCCGTCCTCTTCGAGCCGGTCGAGCTGCTCCTGGATCACCTCGCGGTACCGGGTGAAGAGCTCGGGCAGGTAAGCCCGCAGCCGCTCGGTACGGGGCGCCTGGACCAGGAGGTCGAAGGCGGCCAGCTGGATGTCGCCCAGGCGCCTCAGGGAGTCCCAGAGCGACTCGACGCCGATCTCCAGCACCTCAAGAGGATCCGTCAGCTGGTTCAAGGTGCGGCGCAGCTCCTCGACCGATCGGGCGGTCAGGAACCTCCACGCTTCGACCAGGAGCTCTGACTTGGTGGGAAACCAGTACTGGAGGTTGCCGATGGCCACGCCCGCCTTCGTCGCGATCGCCCGGACGCTGGTGCCCGAGTACCCGTTCTCCAGGAGCGAATCGGCCGCGGCGTGGATGATCTGGTCCCGCGTGCTCTCCGTCGCTGTGGCGCCGGTCATACGTATGTACCAGTGTACGGACTGCTGGACGCCGGGTGGGACGCCCGGCCGGGTTCGGAGATAATTCATGCGGCTGTGCGGAGCATCGAACAGGCTTTCCCGAATCGCATCTGTGGGGTCCTGCGCACCGAAAACGCCGACGCTGGTTTCCAGGCCTGCCTGGCCGCGCTGGAGGGCGGCGTCCAGACCATCGAGATCACCAAGACCGTGCCCTCATGCTTCGAGCTCATCCGAGGCCTGATTGCCACCACCGGAGGGCGATTTCCCGTCGGCGTGGGGACGGTTTGGGACCCGGGGGCGGTGCGGGAGGCGAAGGACGCCGGCGCTTCATTTGTCGTGACGCCGGTGCTTCTGCCCGAGGTGGCCGACGCTTGCCGGCAGGAGGACATCCTGTGCGTGCTGGGCGCCCTGACGCCGACCGAGATCTACCAGGCGCGCCTCGCCGGCGCAGCGCTCGTCAAGGTCTTTCCGATCGGCCCGGTTGGCGGCCTCGAGTACATCCGGGCCTTGAACGGCCCCATGGGGGGCGTGCCGTTCTGGGTTTCAGGCGGCGTGCCGGTCGAGGAGATCGGGGCGTACCTGCGGCTGGGGGTGAGGGCGGTGGGCCTGACGACGTCGCTGTTTCCGCCGGAGGCGCTCGCGCACCGAGACTTCGAGCTGATCCGGAACAACGCTCATCGGGCGGCGGAGGCGGCAGCGGCCGCGATCGGAGACTAGAGAGCTAGTCCCTCAGCACCCGGCGTGGTAGTTGCACATCGTCGCGACGATGTCCGAGTACAGGTTGATCACCTGACCGCCGGTGGCGATCAAGGCTACGATCACGATCAACGCGACCAGGGCGAGAATGAGGGCGAATTCGACCATTCCCTGTCCTGTTTGCCGCTTGTGGAATTGCATCAATCTGGGTTTCGACCTAGAAGCTTAACCGTCGAACCCACCGTTCTGATCGTTGCCTGCTGCAAAGCCTGCTCCACGACGACCCTCACCATGCGTTTGCGCCAGAAGTGGCTGAGATCGGCGTTATCCAGTGGTTTGGCCGGTTTGGCTGCGATGTCAGCAGTCTCGTGGATCGTGTCGGCGGAAACACGTTTTCCCTTCAGGAACTCTTCAGCGGCGGTCGCCTCGAGCGGGTAGGACGCGACCGCCGAAAGGACGATGCGACAGCGCGCGACGGTATCCCCATCGACCTCGATTGCAACTGCCGCGCCGGCAATCGGAAAGTCGATCGAGCCGCGGCGCCGCAGTTTTACGTAAGCGCTTTTTGTCTCGCGACTCGCTGAAAGCCGCAGCGAAGTGACGACTTCGCTCGGCGATTTCGCCATGTAATCCATTCCGTCGTCGCGATAGAGAGCAGAGACCGGAAGCTCGCGCTCGCCATCAGGTCCTGTCAACGTGACCACTCCATCGAGCGCGATGGCCATCGGCGCGGTGTCGGACGACGTGACCGCCCAGCATCGTGGGCTGCTAGGTGCGACAAGGCAGATGTCGCCGTCCTTTTTCATGCAGAACCCCGCGGCCTTCCTCCACTCATACGTCATGTCGTAGTAGTTGCATCGCGTGTCGACGCAGAGATTGCCGGCG
>DASQAU010000214.1:0-5464 GCA_035635595.1 Candidatus Eiseniibacteriota bacterium | reverse complement strand
GCTGACCCAGCAGGTCCTGGCGGGGGTCACCGGCAGCGGAAAGACCAACGTGATGGCGTGGGCCGTGGAGGAGCTGCAGCGGCCGGTGCTCGTCCTCAGCCCCAACAAGACGCTGGCGGCTCAGCTTTGCGCCGAGTTCCGACGGCTGCTCCCGGACAACGCGGTCGAGTACTTCGTCAGCTACTACGACTACTACCAGCCCGAGGCCTACATCGCGCGAAGCGACACCTACATCGAGAAAGACTCGAGCCGCAACGAAGAGATCGATCGCATGCGGCACTCCACGACCCAGGCGCTGCTCACTCGGCGCGACGTGCTGGTCGTGGCGAGCATCAGCTGCATCTACGGCATTGGCGCGGTCGAGGACTACATGGGAGAGTCGCTGCACATCGAGAAAGGCCAGGCGATCCGGCGCGAGGTCTTCCTGCGCAAGCTCACCGAGATGCTCTACGAGCGCAATGATTACGACCTGGCGCGACTTCGCTTCAGGGTGCGCGGGGATGTCGTCGACCTGGTTCCCGCCAACGAAGAGAAGGTGTATCGAGTCGAGTTTTTCGGAGACGAGGTAGAGCGCATCCAGGAGCTCGACGCCGTGACCGGCGAGATCCTCGGCGTCCGCAGCGACTTCACGATTTTCCCGGCGTCTCATTACGTGACGCCTGCGGACAAGCTGCGACTTGCGATGGCCGACATCGAGGTGGAGCTCGATGAGCGCACGAAGTGGTTCGAAGAGCACGGCCGCCTGCTCGAGGCTCAAAGGCTTCGGCAGCGCACGAACTTCGACCTCGAGATGATGCGCGAGACCGGCACGTGCGCCGGCATCGAGAACTACTCCATGCACCTCACCCGCCGCAAGCCCGGCGAAGCTCCCTACACGCTGATGGACTTCCTGCCCGACGATGCTCTGATCTTCGTCGACGAGTCACACGTGGCGGTGCCCCAGATCGGCGGCATGCTGGGCGGCGACCGCTCACGCAAGGCGGCGCTGGTCGAGTACGGGTTCCGGCTTCCGAGCGCGTTCGACAACCGGCCCTTGAGCTTCGACGAGTGGGAGGAAAGGGCGCGCGACGTCGTCTACGTCTCGGCCACACCTGGTTCTTACGAGATGCGCCGCTCGCAGCGCACAGTCGAGATGGTCGTGCGTCCGACGGGCCTCGTCGACCCGACGGTCGAGGTGCGGCCCACAGAGGGCCAGATCGACGACCTGCTCGCCGAGGTGAAGAAGCGAGCGGAGCTGGGTCACCGCTCGCTGGTGACCACGCTCACGAAGCGTTTTGCCGAAGACCTGGCCGACTACCTCCGCGAGTACGGGGTCAAGGTGCGATACCTGCACTCCGAGCTTGACGCGATGGAGCGCATCGACGTGCTGCGCGACCTGCGCACCGGCGCGGTCGACGTGGTGGTCGGCATCAACCTCCTTCGCGAGGGACTCGACCTGCCTGAGGTCGCCTTCATCGGCATCCTCGACGCGGACAAGGAGGGTTACCTCCGCGCCTATCGGTCTTTCATCCAGACGATCGGGCGTGCCGCGCGCAACGTCGAAGGTCACGTCGTGATGTACGCGGACAAGATCACGGACTCGATGCGCCAGGCTCTCGACGAGACCGACCGCCGGCGCAACAAGCAGATCGCCTACAACGCGGAGCGCGGCATCACGCCGGAGAGCGTGAAGAAGGCGATCTACCAGCTCGAGATCAACGCGAACGACCTCAAGGCAGACGCGGTGGAGATCATGGCGGGAGCGGGGGTGCCGCGCGAGGACTTGCTCGCGATCGTGCGGGACCTGGAAAAGGAGATGCGCCGGCTGTCGAAAGAGCTGCAGTTCGAGGATGCCGCGCGCGTGCGCGACCGGATCATCCTGCTTCGGAAGCGTCTGTCAGGCGAGGTGACCGGCAAGGAGGAAGACAGCGACGTTGCACTGGCCATCGCCGCGGCGCCCAAGCAGAAGACCATGGTCCGGAACTGGAGAAAGTCACGACGCGGGCCGTGAGCTCATGCAGCGTGCGTGCCCTCCGCGATGCTCCTCACCAGCGAGAGCACGCGGCGGCGCGAGCCGCGCAGCACGGGCAGGTTGGCGAGACCGATCAGCCGCACGATCAGCTCGGTGGTCTGGTCGATGACCTCGAGCGTCCGCAACCGGCCGGGCGAGCGGTCGAGGATCCAAAAATAGAGAATCCCCATCTGGTACAGCCAGAGCAAGAGTGGAAGCTCGGCCGCGAGGTCGGCGGGGAGCTTCGCATCCGAGCCACTGACGAGCTCGGCGTAGAAGGCGATCACCTCGTCGCGCAGCGATCCCGAAGTGGCGCCGAATGGATTGAGCGGGCTCGAGGGGTCGGCCACGGTGCTGAAGATCGAACCGGCCGCTGCGTGGAAGGGCTCGCACGTGATGACGAGGGCCCGAATCGTTCCGCGCAGCCTCGCCGCGAGGTCCTTCTCGCGGGCGAGCAGTGGGCCGGTGACCTCCCGATGCAGCTCGTGCGTGTGGCGGTAGAACTCGAGCACGAGGTGCTCTTTCGACGGGAAGTAGTGGTAGGAGCTGCCCAGCGACACACCGGCCCTCTGCGCAATCGCGCGCATGGTCGTCGCCTCGTACCCACGTTCCTGGAACAGGTCGAGGGCGGCGCCGAAGATGGCCGCCCTCGAGATTTCGCCGCGCTTGTTCCTGTGCTGCACGATCGCGGTTGCCGCGTTCAATTTGGCGCCTTACGCTCCGGCGACTCGCTGGTTGACTTGAGCGCCTGGCGCATAGGGCGGTGGCGGGGCGGGACGCTGCCGGCGGATCAGGTGGAACACGAACATGTTGGAGAAGTGCATGAAGCCGAGCACGAGAAGGACGACCCCGATCCGGGTCACGGTCTCCTGGATCATGTCGGTCACCGAGCCGGGCGCCCCGCCCGCATTGATCAGGAGCGCTGCGGCGCCGAAGTTGACGAGATAGAAGCCCACCACGAGCAGCCGGTTGACAGAATCGGCCAGGCCCTGCTCCTGGAACACGGAGACGAGGAACGGACGGCCGTTGCGAAACAGCGAGTTTCCGACCCAGACGGTCAGGAGCACGCTGGCGACGAGGTACACCACGTAGTCGGTCAGTCTAAGGTCCATCGGTTCACCCCAATCTTGAAATTGAACATGTTCAAGTTGAACCCTAGCTCGACATTTGCCAAAAGTCAAGAGAAATCGAACACGTTCAATATGGAGACCCGTTCTTGAAGAACGCCATCCGCGCCGAAGAGCTCCTCGCGGCGAAGCCGGACGGGTGGATGCAGACGCTTGGCGCCCGCATCACCGAGGCCGAGCCGGGGCGCGTGGTGCTGGAGCTCGAGGCCGGCCCGCAGCACCGCCACGGCGGCGGGGTGGTCCAGGGCGGAGTGATCACCCAGATCGCGGATGCGGCGATGGGGATGTCGCTGGCCACGCTCCAGGAGGATGGGATGTGGAACACGACGATCGAGCTCAAGATCAATTTCATCCGGCCTGTCATCTCGGGTCGCATTCGCGCAGTCGGCCGGGTCGTCGAGATCAAGCAGACCCTGATGTTCGGCGAGGCAGATGTCCTCGACGAGCACGACAGGTTGGTGGCGCGAGCTTCGTCGACGTGCTTGCCTGTCCCGGAGGGCCAGGGTCGTGAGTGAAGTGAAGACGCCGTCAAAGGCCTGGACGTGGCTCGGCCTCCAGACCGTGGAGACCGGGGAGGGCACCGCGACCGTCGAGATGAAGACCACGGAAGAGATGGCGAACCACTCCGGTTTCGTCCACGGTGGGATGATCAGCACGCTGGCTGATTCGGCCATGGGCCGGTCGCTGCGGACGCTGAAGCCCGGCGTCGTTCGGGCGATGAGCTTTGACTTGAAGCTCAACTTCATCTCCGCGGCCCGGCCGGGCGAGACGCTGCGGGCAACCGCGCGGGTGGTTCATGCCGGCCGGCGCACCGTCGTGACGGACTGCAGGGTTGAGGGGCGGGACGGGAAGCTTGTCGCCACCGCCAGCGGCACGTTTGCCGTGACGAGAGAAAAGGAATAGCAAGGGGTTCGATGCCGACAGACCAGATCACGATCCGCGGAGCGCGTGAGCACAACCTGAAGAACGTCACGCTCTCGATCCCGCGCGACAAGCTCGTCGTGTTCACCGGGCTCTCAGGCTCCGGCAAGTCCTCGCTCGCCTTTGACACGATCTACGCCGAAGGGCAGCGCCGTTACGTCGAGTCCCTCAGCGCCTACGCGCGGCAGTTCCTGGGCCAGATGGAAAAGCCCGACGTGGACACGATCGAAGGACTCTCGCCCGCGATCTCGATCGATCAGAAGGGAACCTCGAAGAACCCTCGCTCGACGGTGGGGACCGTGACCGAGGTCTACGACTACCTTCGCCTGCTCTACGCCAGGATCGGTCACCCGCACTGCCCGGTCTGCGGCCGCGAGGTGCGCCGCCAGACAGTCGATCAGATGGCGGACCACGTCGAGAAGCTGCCGAAGGGGACGCGGGTGATGGTCCTCGGCCCGGTCGTCAAGGGCCGCAAAGGCGAGTACCGCTCTCTGATCGACGACGTGCGAAAGTCAGGGTTCGTCAGGGTGCGCGTCGACGGGAACCTGTACGAGCTCACCGAGCAGATCCCGCTCGACCGGAACAAGAAGCACGACATCCAGGTCGTCGTGGACAGGATCGTCGTCGGGCCGGAACAGCGGACGAGGCTCGTCGAGTCGGTCGAGACCGCGGCTCGGCTGGGCGGCGGCCAGGTGATCATCGTCCCGGAAAAGGGCGACGAGATCCAGATGTCGATGGACTACGCATGCCCGTACGACGGCACGAGCGTTTCAGAGCCCGAGCCGCGCAACTTCTCGTTCAACAGCCCGCACGGCGCCTGCCCGACCTGCACCGGGATCGGCTTTCAGCTCGTGGTCGACGGAGACCTCGTCGTGCCGGATCCATCGCAGTCACTGCGCGAGGGAGCGATCGCAGCGTGGAGCCGCTCGCAGTTCTTCTACCCGGAGCTGCTGGAGTCGGTCAGCAAGTACTTCGGCATCGACATGGACAGGCCGTGGTCGAAGCTGACCAAGCAACAGCGCGACGTGCTGCTCAACGGCACAGGCGACAAGAAGATCCGGTTCGGCTACAAGAACCAGTACGGGCACTCGCGCTGGTACGAGGCCCCGTTCGAGGGTGTCATCGCCAACCTCCAGCGACGCTACCAGGAGACGCAATCGGAGTACCTGAAGACCGAGCTGGAGAGGTACATGTCGGACAAGCCATGTCCGGCCTGCAAGGGTCGCCGGCTCAAGCCCGAATCGCTGGCGGTCACCGTCTCGAACCACAACATCGCCGAGGTTTGTGTTCTGCCAGTGAGCACGGCGATCAGCTTCTTCGACAACCTGGAGCTGACCGACCGGGAGCAGCTCATCGCGCGCGGGATCCTGAAGGAGATCCGCGAACGGCTGCAGTTCATGATCGACGTGGGGCTCGAGTACCTGAC
>DASQAU010000213.1:0-2317 GCA_035635595.1 Candidatus Eiseniibacteriota bacterium | reverse complement strand
GCCCGCGCGATCCCGATCCGCTGCCGCTGCCCGCCCGAGAACTCGTGCGGATACCGGTTGGTGAAGTTCGGGTTCAGCCCCACCAGCCGGAGCAGCTCCTGAACGCGCCGCTGCCGCTGCTTGCCCGACCCGATGTTGAAGTTGTCCAGAGGCTCCTGGATGATGTCGCCCACCGTCATCCGCGGGTCGAGCGATGCGAACGGGTCCTGGAAGATCATCTGCATCTTCCGGCGCATACGCCGCAGTCGCGCGCCACGCATGGAGGTGAGCTCCTCGCCTTCGAAGATGATCTTGCCCCGGGTCACCGGCAGCAGAGCCGTGATCAGGCGCGCAAGGGTCGATTTCCCGCAGCCTGATTCGCCCACCAGCCCAAGGGCCTCGCCACGGCGAATCTCGAGGGTCACGCCATCCACAGCCCGAACGGCGAGGCCACCAAAACCCGCGATCGGGAAGTGCTTGTAGACGTCCTGCACGCGCAGGAGCACCGGGTCGACCTTGACCGCCGTCTGCGGAGCCCTCTCGGCGGCCTGCATCAGGTCGTGGGGGTGCCGGCGCCGCCGGCGTTGCCGCCGACTCCGCCAACCTCGGCGATCGGCGCCTTCAGCTTCCGCGCCGCGTCGATCGACAGCCCGCTCGTCTTGGCGGCGGCGATGTCCTGCTCGCTCACGTTGCGCATTAGGACCCAGCAGCGCGCGACCTGGTCGACATCGACTTCCCCGAGGGGTGGCTCCTCGATCTTGCAGCGATCGACGACGAACGGGCACCGTGGATGAAACTTGCAGCCGGGCGGAGCGTTCGTGAGGTCGGGCGGAAGGCCCTTGATGCTCACCAGCCGGTCTTTGCGCGCCTCATCGACGCGAGGCACGGAGCGCAGCAGCGACCAGGTGTACGGGTGCTGCGGGCTCCTGAAGATCTGCTCGACCGGGCCCTCCTCGACCACCCTGCCGGCATACATGACGACCACCCGCTGGCAAAGGCTCGCGACCAGGGCCATGTTGTGGGTGATCAGCATCATCGCCGTGCCCAGCTCGCGGTTCAGCTGCTTCATGAGCTGGATGATCTGGGCCTGCACGGTCACGTCCAGCGCAGTGGTCGGCTCGTCCGCGATCAAGAGCTCCGGTTCGTTGGAGAGGCCCATCGCGATCATGGCCCGCTGCCGCATGCCCCCCGAGAATTGGTGCGGATAGTCTTTCGCCCGGCGCTCGGCCGACGGGACTCGCACACGGGTCAGCAGCTCTATCACCCGCGCCTTGGCCAGGTCCGGCGTGAACCGCTTGTGCGCCGTCATCGACTCCTCGATCTGCGGCCCGATCTTGGTGACCGGATTCAGCGAGGTCATCGGGTCCTGGAAGATCATCGCGACGTCGTTGCCCCGGAAGTCGCGGATCTCCTCGTCGCCCATCTTGACGACGTCGTTGCCGCGAAACAGGATCCGGCCCGACACGATTCTGCCCGGGTCCGGGACCAGCCTGAGGATCGACAGGGCCGTGATCGTCTTGCCGCAGCCCGACTCACCGACGATGCCCAGTGTCTCGCCCGCGTCGATGTGCAGGCTCACCCCGTCGACGGCGCGCACCACACCCCGCGACGTGAAGAACTGTGTGTGCAGGTCTTCGACCTGCAGGAGGGTTTGTGCCACCTAGCTCAGAACTTTAGGGTTTTAGCGGCGCATGCGGGGGTCGAGGGCGTCACGCAGGCCGTCTCCGATGAAGGAGAAGGCGAGGAGCGTGAAGCCGATCGCGAGGGCGGGGAAGACGACGGCGGTCGGGTTCGCGTAGACCGCTTCGTAGCCGTCGAACACCATCTGGCCCCACGTCGGGGTCGGCGGCTGGATGCCGACACCCAGGAAGCTCAGGACCGCCTCCAGGAAGATGGCCTGCGGGATGCCGAAGGTGAGAGTCACGATGATCGGCCCCAACGAGTTCGGCAGCAGGTGCTTGACGATGAGCTTGAAAGGCGCCGAGCCCGACGATCGGGCGGCCTCGATGAACTCCTTCTCCTTGATCGACAGGACCTGCCCCCTGACCAGGCGGGCGAGGCCCACCCAGTTGACGAGCGCGATGGCTCCGAAGATCGACAAAAGGCTCGGCCCGAAGACCGAAACCAGCACCAGCACGAAGATCAAATCCGGGAACGCGTACCAGATGTCGGTGAACCGCATCAGCAGGTTGTCGATGCGGCCGCCGAAGTAGCCGGCGGTCAGGCCGATGGCCAAACCGATCGGAAGGATGATGCCCTGGACCAGGATCCCGACCGAAAGTGAGATCCGGCTGCCGAACATCATCCGGCTGAGCGTGTCACGTCCGAGCTGGTCGGT
>DASQAU010000212.1:0-5273 GCA_035635595.1 Candidatus Eiseniibacteriota bacterium | reverse complement strand
CGTTCGAAGCAATGAGCTGTATTTCAAAGCCAAAGCCGCATGCAGCTTCAAAGACGAGTTGATGACCATCGATGTGCCGCAAGAGCGGGGTGAACCCATCGCGTTCACGGACGACGAGTCGCCGCGTGCGGACGTCGCGCTGGAGAAGCTGGCGAAGCTGCCGACCATCTATGGCAGCCCAACCGTCACTGCCGGCAATGCCCCTGGCCTGAGCACAGGAAGCTCGGCGATGGTGCTGATGTCTCAGGAAGAGGCAAAGCGTAGGGGCAAGGAGCCGCTGGCCACCCTGATGGGGTGGGCCATGGCTTCCGGCCATCCCGACCGGATTGCGTCGATCCCGGCCGAATCGGCGCGCCTGTCCCTGGCCAAGGCCGGCCTCACGATCGACGACATCGACCTGATCGAGATCAACGAGGCCTTCGCGGCGGTGCCGCTGGTTTCCACGCTGATCATGGCCGGCCGCGATCCGAAGAAAGCGCAGGCGATTCGCGACAAGACCAACGTGAACGGCGGCGCAATCGCCATCGGACATCCAACCGGCGCGACAGGCGCCCGGATGATCATGACCCTCATGTACGAGCTTCGCCGGCGGCGCCAGGCGGCGGGCGACTCCCGCCCGTACTACGGCCTTGCGACGCTGTGCGGGGGCATCGGAGAAGGCGAGGCGGTCATCGTGAAGGTCGATAACTAAGCCCAGATCGCTCTCAGCGTCCTAGCGGTCATCCACGTGGCAGGGGCGGCTGGGGTTCACCCAGCCGCGACTTTGTTCTCAATACTCTCCACGTGGCTAGGCTTCAGCTTCTTAATAGATCCCAACCGTATACCGGAGGGTGAGCAGCCCCGTCGGCGACGCCGACCGGGCGATGAGCGGGAACCATCCGGGTTCCCGCTCATACGTCAGATCACTGCGTCCGGTTGATAGGAGCCGAGAACGCCCCGAAGCGTCTCGCTGATCTCCCCCACGGTCGCGTACGCGCGCACCGCCTCGATTGTCGGCGGCACGATGGATGAGCCGTCTCGCGCCGCCGCCTCCAGGCCGGCCAGCGCATCGCCCACGAGCCGTGCGTCCCGCGTCTCGCGCACCCGGCGCAGCCTCTCGACCTGATCTGCCTCGATCGACGCGTCGATGGCAAAAGGCTGTGGTCCTTGGCTGCCATCATCGACGACGAAGCAGTTGACGCCGACGACCTTGCGTTCACCGCTGTCGATCTCCGTCTGGATCCGGTATGCGGATTCCGCGATCTGTTCCTTGAACCAGCCTGACTCGATGCAGGCGAGCGCCCCGCCAAGCTCTTCGATCTTGTCCAGCTCAGCGCGCACGCGATGCTCGAGCTCCGCGGTCAGCGCTTCAATCGCATACGAGCCGCCGAGCGGATCGACCACGTTGGTCAGGCCGGTCTCCTCGAGGATCACCTGCTGGGTCCGGAGCGCGAGGGTCGCCGCCTCCTCGGTGGGAACGCCGAGCGCTTCGTCATACGCGGAGGTGTGGAGCGTCTGGACGCCCCCGAGGACGGCTGCCAGCGCGTTCAACGTCACGCGGACGACGTTCACCAATGGCTGCTGCGCGGTGAGGTTGGAACCGGCCGAGAACGCGAAGATGCGCAGCGCGCGGCTGTCGGCGTTCTGGGCGTGGAAGCGCCCGCCCATGATGCCGTCCCAAACCCTGCGCGCCGCACGGTATTTAGCGACCTCTTCGAGGAGCTCCATGTCGGCCGTGAGGAACGTGAAGAGAGAGGGAGCGAAGTCGTCCACGGTGAGCCCTCGCTCGACCGCAGCCTCACAGTAGGCGATGCCGTTGGCAAACGTGAATGCAAGCTCCTGTACCGCGCTGGCGCCGGCTTCGCGAATGTGGTAGCCGCTCATGGAGAGCGGCGTCCAGCTTGGGAGATTCCGCGCGCAGTACTCGATGACGTCGGCTGCGATACGTAGGCCCGCGCGCGGCGGATAGATCTGTGTGCCGCGCGCGATGTACTCCTTCAGGACGTCGTTCTGGATGAGAATCCGCACCGCGTTGGGGTCCTGTCCCTTCTTCTCGGCGAGAGCGACGTTGAGCGCGAGCCACAGGTGCCCGATCGAGTTGGCGGTGGTCCGAACCTGGCGGATGCTCTCGAGCGGGATGCCGTCGAACAGCACCTCCATGTCGGCGAGGGAATCGATGGCGACCCCGACCTTGCCCACCTCTCCGCGAGCGAGTGGGTGATCGGAGTCGAAACCAAGCTGCGTCGGCAGATCCAGCGCGACCGAGAACCCGGTCTGGCCCGCCTTCAGAAGCTCCTTGAACCTCGCGTTGGTCTGCTCCGCCGATCCGAAGCCGGCGTACTGGCCCATGATCCAAGGACGCTCCGAATACATCCGCTGCGTGATGCCGCGAGTGAACGGCGGCTGGCCGGGCGGCTCTGGGTCAGCGGCTCCGGCGGCTTCCATCTCGGCCTGTCCATAGACCGGCGCGAGCGGGATCCTCGAGCGCGTCTCAGCCATGCTGCTTCCCCAGTGAGTTCCTCAGCTCCGACGACGCCCGGAAGAGCATGAGCTCGTTATTGCTCACAGTCACGAAACGGACTCCGTGCTCGACCCAGAAGTGGGCGGAAGGCGCGTCGGGCACCCAGATACCGACCGCGACATTTCGCTCACCTGCCTTGTCCACGATCTCGGTGATCGCCTCGCGCACCTTGGGGTGATCGAACTGCCCAGGCAGCCCCAGTGACGTCGACAGGTCGTATGGACCGATGAACACCACATCGAGGCCCTCGATGGCAAGGATGCTGCCCAGGTCCGACGTGGCCAGGCGCGCCTCCACCTGCAGCACGATCAGGGGATGCTGTGCATCTTTCCCGGTGAGAGACGCAAACGGCACGCCTGAGTAGTGAAGCTGCCTGGTCGAGGGCGAAGATCCCCGGCTGCCATGCGGAGGGAAGCGTGTGAGGCGCACCGCCGCCGCGCCGTCTTTGGCCGACGTGACTCCTGGGATCACGATGCCCGCGGCTCCAAGGTCCAGAGCCTTGCCGACCTCTTGCGGAGCGCTCAACGGCACGCGCACGAAGGGCGCCGCCTCCGACGCCTCCGCGGCGCGGATCAGGTGTGGCAGGCCCTCCGGGCCGTAAGGCCCATGCTCGAGGTCGAGGATGACGAAGTCCCAGCCCGACCAGCCGAGTATCTCGACGACCTCCGGGCTCGGCGTCTGCACCCAGGTGCCGTACAGCACCTTTTTCGCGGCGAGCGCCTCCCGCAGACGCTCCGGTTTCATGAACCGGGTGTTTTGTTGAGAAGGATCTTGATCGTGCCGGCGACGCAGACATTCTCATGCTGGTTGCAAATCTGAAACTCGACGTCGGCCAGGCCGCGCCCGTCGCCTTTCGGCTCCAGCTTTGCGATCTTAGACGTGTACGTGATCGTGTCGCCGAGGAGGACCGGGTTCACAAAGCGGACTCGGTCAAATCCGTAGAGCGCCACCACCGCCTGGCCGGAGATCGGCGCCAGGCCCGTCATCATGGAGACGAGCAGCAGGCCGTGCGCGATGCGCGTTCCAAACGGTCCGTTGGCGGCGTACGCCGCGTCATTGTGCAGCGGGCTCCAGTCGCCGCTGACCGCGCTGAACAAGGCGATATCGGTCTCGGTGATGGTGCGGCCGCGTGTGCCGGCGAACACATCGCCCACGGCCAATTGGTCGAAATACTTGTCCAGCAATGTCCCCTCCAAAAGGGCGTGCGAGCCGGCAAATCATATACCCGGCGCGTCATGCTCAGGACTCTCAGCGGCTAATAAACGAACGCTCGTTAGCCAATAGAATGCAACGCGTGGACGCAGCCCGACGGTTTGACGGCCAGACCGCCATCGTCACGGGCGCCGGGCGGGGCATGGGCCGGGCGATCGCGGTGGCGCTGGCGGCAGAGGGGGCCAACGTTGTCGTGGCCGAGGTGGACGAGCCTGCTGCGAAAGAGGTCGTTCAAGCGATCCAGAAGGCGGGCGGGCGCGCGCTGGCTGCGAAGATCGACATCAGCAGCGTCAGCGACGTCCGCCGGCTCTTCAGGGAAACGCTCGCCGAATTCGGCGGCGTCGACATCCTCATCAACAATGCCGGCATCGGCATCGCCAAGCCGCTGGTCGAATACACCGAGGCTGATTGGGACAAGCAGCTCGGCGTCAACCTCAAGGGCATGTTCTTCGCCACCCAGGAGGCTGCTCGCGTCATGATGCCCAGGCGGCGCGGCAAGATCGTGAACTTTGCATCGACGGCCGCCTTCGTGTCGTCCTCGACGCCGGAAACTGCCTATGACATCAGCAAAGGGGGCGTCCGGCAGCTCACCGTTTCGGTCGCCGCCGAGCTGGCGCCGTACCACATCAACGTCAACGCCGTGGCGCCGGGGACGATCATGACCGACCTCACCTTGCGCGTCCTGGATACTGAGGAGAAGATGGCCAGGGCGTCGGCCAAGATCCCGCTCGGCCGGCTGGGCAAGCCCGAGGACATGGTCGGCCCCGTCCTCTTCTTGTGCTCGGACGAAGCGGACTACGTCACCGGCCACGTGCTCGTGGTCGATGGGGGATGGTTGCTTTTCTGACCGCTTCGCCCGCCCTGCCCACCCCAGGCTCACTGTTCGGGCTTCGCTGGCGGTTGTGGCTGATGACGTTCGGCCATCTCGTGATCGACTCCAACGCGGCGCTGCTCTTCGCCCTGCTTCCCCTTTTTGTCACGCAGCTGCACATCAACCTGGCCCAGGCCGGCGCCCTGTCCACCCTCTTGCTGATGACGTCCAGCATCACGCAGCCCCTGTTCGGCTACGCGCACGACCGCTATCCGCTTTTTCCGATGGCGGCCGCCGGCCTTCTGCTCGCAGGCATAGGAATGGGACTGACAGGTTTCGTGACGAGTTATTTGCAGATGGTCGCCCTGGTGCTGATTTCGGGGATTGGCATCGCTGCGTTCCACCCACAGGCGGTCGCGCAGGCCTCGCGTGCCAGTGCAGGCAGCCAGGAATGGGGCATCGCGATGTTTTTCACGGGTGCTTCATTGGGCACCGGGATCATGTCCCTCCTGATCGTCCCCCTCGCGTTCAGGTTCGGTCCGCACGCGACCCTTGTGACGGTGATCCCGGCCGTCATCGCGGCTGCGCTCTTTCTGCGCGCCTATCCGAGCTGGATGCGCCCCGTGACGAGGCCGCCCGGAGGCGCCACGGCAGCGGCTTCGGTGCGCGCCGTGGGCCTGCCGCTCGGCATGTTGCTGGTCGTTTCAATCCTCCGCTCGGCGGTGCTGACGGCTTACCTCACCTTCCTGC
>DASQAU010000211.1:0-10238 GCA_035635595.1 Candidatus Eiseniibacteriota bacterium | reverse complement strand
GGTGGTGACCGATCTGGGGCCGCAAGGCAGCAGTTTCACGGTGACCGCGACCCGCCAACTGCAGCTTCAGTTCGCTCGCATCCTCACCAACGGCACCCCGCCCACGCTCTCCGCGACCGCCACCGGCGGCGTGAACAGCCTCCTGTTCGCACCCACGGTTGCGGCGCTGAGCGACGCTGGATGTGGCGGCGTGCCGGGTGCGGCGATCTCGGTCACCTCTGGCGGGACCCTGACCATCATCGGCGACATGGTCTCCAACGGAGTCATCTCCAGCAGTGGAATCATCCAGGTCGCCGGTGATGTCTACGCTCGCTGCCAGTCCCCCGTTCCGAACGTTTTCACAAACTGCTTCCCGAGCGGCAACCCGGCACCGTGCACTTACCCCGACGTGGCAGGCCAGACCCTCGCCGGCTACAACTTCGCCGATCCAGGGTACCCGCCTCCTCCAGTACCCGGTGGCCCGCAGCCCAACCCCGCCGACAACGTGGTGCTGTCACCGGGCGTCTACTCCGTGGATCCCATGTTTGGGTCGGGCCGTTGTTACTTTCTCAAAGCCGGGGTCTACAAGTGGATGTCCGGTTACACGAACAACGGCAGCTTCGTCTCCAACCAGCTGCGACCTCCAGACGAGCCCAGGTACAACGACAACACCAGGACCGCGTCTCACCAGCTCTGGGACGTGGACGGCGCGCAGTGCGGTGGGTCCGCACGAGTGACATCGATCGCGGGGCTCAGGGGAATTCCCAATGGGACCTGGTCCTTTGTGCTGACTTCGACTCGAACGGCGTTTTACAACGGGCTCCCGTACATTCGCGAAAGCGCTCCTTCGGTCTGCTACACGACCCAGGTGAACGGCGGCGGCAGGAACGTGTTCGTCGAGGTGAGCAACGTGCCGGGCGCTACCGCGTACAACGTCTACGCCGGTCCGACCGGCTCCTGCAGCGGCCCCTTCGGACTGGCCGCATCGCTCCCGGTGGCCGGCACGCCTCAAAACGACAGCACTCTTGGATGCCCGATCTACTCCGGCCCCGGCTGCAGCCTGGGAAACGAGTCAATCACCCTCGATGCGGTCGACATCGGACCGCCGTTTGCACCTAACGCCCTGGCGGCGCCAGGCGTGGCCGGCTCGTATCCGCCGTCCGGCGAGACGGCTCCATTGAGGAGCAACTTGCCCAACGAAAATGCGAATCGTGCGGCACCCCCCGGTGGCGACCGCGCCAACGAGAACCAATGCGACACAATCGCCGGCACGTTGACGACATGCCCCGGGCCGGTCACGCCTGGCGCGGTTGCGTTTTATATCCCGAGCAGCGGCTGTCTCAACGAGTCCACCACCGGCGACAACCACATTTTCAGTGGCTATCAGTACAACTGGATCGCGCTCTACGAGCCCGGCGACGCCAACCCACCCGCCAATACGTGCAGCAACGTGCTGGGGGCCGCCACCGACTCCGCGTTCATCGGGCTGGTCTACACACCGAGGGCGGGCATCACCGTTCGCAAGGCATCGGCCTTCAGAACCAACGAGGTCGGCGGGGTGATAGCGAACACCCTGACCTTCAGCGGCCAGCTGCCGACGATCATCGGCGATACCGCCGATTACGGCCCTCAGCCCCAGGCCAGCCGGCTGACGTCCTAGCTTGGAGCAAGCTTCAGCCCCTCATCAGCGAGGGCAGGCAATCGTATTGACCTCGCGTCAGCGAGGTCAGGCCATTGTTCTAATCGCCATCATGCTGGCGGTGATCGTCGGCATGGCCGCGCTCGCCATCGACGGGTCGCGCGCGTACGCGCTGCGTCGCGACCTGCAGGCGGCGGTCGACGCGGCGGCATTGGCGGCGGGCGACAAGCTGCAGCAGACGGGCAGCTACGTCACCGCTGAGCAGGCGGCCTCGAGCATCTTCGGCACGAACTTGCGCCTGTACGCGGCACCATCCTGCGCGCCAGGCTACGGGACTCCCGGCGCTGCGCCCCTGACAGTGACATGCACGTATGCAGACGGAACGGTGCTGACGCAGGTGGTGTCTAACCTCGGACCTCAGGGAAGCCGTTTCAGCCTCACGGCCACCCGCTCGCTGCAGCTTCAGTTTGCTCGCATCCTGACCAACGGGTCGAGTCCCATCATCGCGGGCGCGGCGACGGGCGGCGTCAACAACCTGCTTTTCACTCCGGCCGTCGCCACGATCGATGGAGCGGGCTGTGGGGGAGCGGGCGGGAGCTCGCTTACCGTTGGCGGCGCGGGCACCCTGAGGATCACCGGTGACGTGGTCGCAAGCGGCTCGGTCCTGGTTTCAGGTGGAGCGTTGAGGGTTGCCGGCGACATCTACGCGCGCTGCCAGGCGCCGGTGCCCGGATCTGTAACCAACGCGTGCTACCCAAGTGGTGCGTCGACTCCTTGCACGTACCCGGACGTCGCCGGAGCCACGCGATCCGGATTCCGTTTTGTCGATCCGAACTTCCCGGCCCCCATCGTCGTCGGAGGCGCCCAGGGGGCGCCGAACGCGACGGTAGCCCTGCAGGCCGGGATCTACGCCGCGCAACCGAACTTCGGCGGCAACCACTGTTGGTTTTTGAGCGGGGGCGTCTATGACTGGCAAGCGGGTTACTTCAACAGCGCCGACTTCGTCAGCAACGAGCTGAAGCCGCCCGATGAGCCCAACGCGTCCAACAACACTCTTCGTGCGGCACACCAGTTCTGGGACACGAACGGCGTCAATTGCGCCGGCGCCATACAAATCGAACTCGTCGACGGGCCAAGAGGAATCCCCGTCGGCACATGGTCGCTCGTACTCACTTCCACACGGGCGGACTCCTACAACGGCCTTTCATACCAACGTGAAAGCGCGCCATCGATGTGCAACACGATCCACGTCAACAACAGCGGGAAGAACATCGAGGTGACTGTCAGCAATGTCCCCGGGGCGACCGCATACAACATCTACGCTGCGCCCCCAAACAATGGATGCGGCGGGCCGTTCGGGTTGGCGGCGACGCTGCCGGTGAGCGTACCTGTGCTCAACACGAACGCGAGCCTCTGCCCTCAGTTCACCGGCAGCGAATGCTCGCTCGGACACGAGTCCGCGACCCTCGACTCGGGTGATCTCGCGGCTCCATTCGCTCCCAACGCGCTTGCAGCTCCAGGGACGCCCGGGTCCTATCCGCCCAACGGGCAGAACGCGCCGCTCGCCGCAACCCTACCCAACCAGAACCCAGGCCGGCTCGCAGGCGCAGCGGGTGACCGCGCGAACGAGAACAACTGCGAATCGACGGCGGGCGTATATGTGTCGTGTCCGGGTCCGGTCACGCCAGGGGGGGTGGTCTTCTACCTTCCTGCCGGTGCGTGCCTGACCAACACCAACGGCGGCGACACGTACGTGTTCAGCGGCTACCAGTACAACTGGATGTCGGTGTATGAGCCAGGCGCCGGATCGCCTCCCGCGAACACGTGCGCCAACACACTCGGCGCGAACGGCAACTCAGCCTACATCGGCCTCGTTTACGCGCCGGCGGCCTCCGTCAGCGTCCCCTCCCCCTATTCGTTCGAAGCGAGTGCAGTGGGCGGGCTGATCGCCAACACCATCAGCTTCAGCGGCACCATGCCCACCATCAACTTCAACGCCGGGTACTCGCCGTTGCCCCCGGCGAGCCGCCTTACGAGCTAAGAGATGGGTTCGGCGCGTTCGGCCCGGCGCTGCTCCCGACCGTTGTGTGCGGCGTGCTCGTGGCCGGCTTCGAGGTGTGCCAGCTGCGCGTGGACAGCGGCAGCGGCCTTGCCGTCATCGATCTCCTCGTAGCGCTGAGCCGCACCCTGCCAGGCCGCCTTGGCGTCGTCGATCCGCCCGAGCCCCCAGAACGCCTGCCCGCGCATCGACAGGGCTTCGGCCCGTTCACGGGTGCTGTCGCCTGGAAGCAGCGCCAGAGTCGCTTCGACGAGGCGCAGGACGTTTTCGAACGCCGCCACGGCCAGGGCATTCTTGGCCGCCTGGCCGAGGAACGTTGCGGTCCGCTGTGGGTCCGCCGAAGTACCTGCCTGGTAGAGGTGATGCCCGATCTCGGCCGCTCGTTCGCTTGCGCTCTTGCCGTAGACGCGTTCCAGCGTGTCCGCCACCGCCAGGTGGTAGGCCTGCTGGCGCGGCAGCGGCAGCACGGCGAGCACCCGCTGGCGGACGAGGTCGTGGGCGAACCGGTACCTGTCAGAGCCGGCCGCGATCAGGAAACGGCCGCGGGTGGCCTCTTCGAGGGCCTCGCGAAGCTCGTGCCCCGAGAGCTCGCCAAACGCCTCGAGCAGCCCTATGTCGAAGTCGCGTCCGACCACCGCAGCCGCCACGAGCATCCGCTGCGCAGGTTCGCTGAGGCGCTCGATCCGGCGGCCGATCAGGCCGCGCACGCTCTGCGATAGCTCGAGATCTTCTTCGGTGAAGCTGGCCTGCACGCGCGCGCCGCCTCCGAGCATGCTCTCGGACTCGGCCATGTACAGGGCGGACTGTTCGACGAACAGCGGGTTGCCTTCGGTCGCCGCCTGGATGCCCATCAGCTGGACAGCGGAGAGCGGCGCCTCCGCGATCCCGGCCACGATCTTTTCGACTGCGCGCTCGGGAAGCGGTCCGAGCGCGATCCTCTGCGCGCGGCGCCGGCGCAGCAGGCGCGACAGCACCGTGCCGAAGGGGCGTGCAGAATCCAGCTCGCTGTCCCAATAGGTGCCGATAACGACCATGTGGCTCCCTGCGACTCGCTCCGCGAGGTCACGCAGCAGCAGGACGGTTGCGTCATCCGCCCAATGAAGGTCGTCGAGGACGATGAGAAGCGGCCGCTTTGCCTGCACGCCGGTCAGGAAATCGAAGATGGCGTGGAAGAGCTGCTCGCGAAGCTTGTCGGCGTTCACTGGCGCCGGGGCCACCATCCCTCGCACCTTCTGGCGCAGGCTCGGCGCGAGCTGCGACAGGAGAGGTCCGCTGTCGCCGGCCGCGTCCTGCAGCGTTTTGGACGTCGCCCCGGCGACAGCTGTCGCGAGGATCTCGCGGAACGGCGCGTAGGCGGCGCCGTCCTGATCCATGCAGCGGCCGCTGAGGACGAGCCAGCCTTTGCTCGTGACCTCGCCGGCGACCTCAGAGGCCAGGCGCGACGCTCCGATGCCGGGCGCGCCCGTCAGGAATAGCATGCCGCCGGAACCCGTCGCAGCCCGCTCGAGCATCATCCGGATATCGACGCGCTCTTGCTCGCGGTCGACGAAGCCGTCACCGGTCGGCAGAGCGCGAGCGGTCTCTTTGATCTCGCCCGGTGTGACCTGGTGCAGCCGCCATCTGTCCGGGAAACCTTTGAGCCGGTAACGGCCGCGAAGCTCGAACTTCATCTCCGCCATCGGTCCGACCAGCTGGCGAACGACGTCGGAGACGAGGATCTCGCCGCCCCTGGCCTTGCCCGCGACGCGGGCCGCGACGTTGACGGCGGCGCCGAAGATGTCGCCGGCCTCCTCCACGACCTCGCCTGTGTTGAGGCCGATGCGGACCCGGATCTTCCGCTCGGGGTTCTGCTTGCTGTACTCGCCGATCGCCCTCTGAACCTCGAGCGCGCACTCGACGCCGTGGCGCACGGACCCGAAGCTGATCATCAAGCCGTCGCCCAGGCCCTTGATCCGGCGCCCTGCGTGCTCGGCGACCTTCTCTTCGATGATCGTCTCGTACGCCTTCATGATCTCGTGGGACTCGGTGAAGCCGCGCGTCGAGAGCAACCGGGTGGAGCCTTCGACGTCGGTGAACATGATGGTGACGGTGCCTTCGGTCTGGCCGATGGCAAGGCTGCCGATGATCGTCTCCGAGGTGAGCTGCGATGATGCGTTGACTGCCATGCCAAGCCCCTCAGCGACCGCGCGCAGCAGGTCTTGTGAGGCCTTGAACCCAGCCTCACCCTGGGGGTAACGGACCACCTGGAGCAGACCCGCCTCCACTGCCTGCCGAAGCTCGCGGCCGCCCGATTCCTTGCTGATCTTGGTCTCCGAGGCGTAATCGCTTCCTTTCAGCTCCGCGCCTTCGAACGCCTCCGCGATCGCGGGCGCGAGGCGGAGGTTGAGGCCCCGGCGCGTGATCAGGCTTTCGATCACGGCGAGGATGCGGCGCGACGCGCCGGCGGGCTTCTCGCCCTCAGGTGCGCGAACCGTAGGCAGCATGCCGATGTACCCGCTGTTCGCAGCCGCAAGGTTGCCGAGCGCGGTGGTCGCGCGCGCCATCGCCGTGGCGGCCTGTAAGGCCTGGCTGGCGGCGATGCTCGACTGTCCGTGCGCGAGCCCTGGCTCCAGCGCCTCGTCGGGCTCCTGTGGATAGACCACTTGCGGGGTGAAGGCAGGGGCCGAAGGCGGCGCATACGACTGAGGCGCGGGTTGCGGCTGCTCGCTCGAGGAGACCGGAACCACGGGCGAGACAGCCGGCTTCTCCAGTTGCTGGGAGGGCGCCGCGGCCTGCAGGTCGGCGACTGCAGAGCGGGCGGCGTCGATGAGCTTGCGCATCTCCTCCTGCATCTCTGGCGTCGACGCCATCGTGCTGGCCTGCTGCGTGGGCGATGACTGCACCGTGTGCGTCTGCTGTTGTGGTTTCGCGTCGCCGGGGCGGTCGGAGCTGAAGGGCACGACGACCACCTGCCGAACCACGTTCTCTCCGCCGCCCCGCTGGCCGCTCATCAGCGGGTCCTTGACGACCGGCATCATGCTGTCCGACCCCGCGGGAACAAATCGAGACTTGACCGGGTCGAACAGGTCCTGGTTCACCTGGACGCCGTAGAAAGCCGCCTTGTCGAGCGACGTCGGGACGTACCCGGTGGCGTTGTACTCGAGCCTGAGGTCCTCGCCCATGCCCAGGAGGAAGATGTCGCGCAGGATCGCGCCGTTCGCGTCGTAGCCCACGACCTCGGCGATCTGTGCCACCTTGCGACGGCCATCCGGCATGCGCGCCTGGTGGACGATGAGGTTGACCGCGGACGCGATCTGGGCGCGCACGGCCTCGAACGGGATGTCGATGGAAGCCATCATCACCATCGTCTCGAGGCGTGACAGCGCGTCGCGCGCAGAGTTCGAGTGGATGGTCGACATGCTGCCGTCATGTCCGGTGTTCATCGCCTGCAGCATGTCGAGCGCCTCGGCGCCGCGGACCTCACCGACCAGGATCCGGTCGGGGCGCATCCGGAGGCTGTTGCGCAGCAACTGCCGGATGGTGAGCTCGCCCTTGCCTTCGACGTTGGGCGGGCGGTGCTCGAGCGCGATGACGTGCGGGTGGTCGATCTGAAGCTCGGCGGCGTCCTCGATCGTGATCACGCGCTGGTTGTGCGGGATGAACCGCGCGACCACGTTGAGAGTCGTCGTCTTGCCTGAGCCGGTGCCGCCTGAGACTAGGATGTTCATCCGGCCGAGGACGGCGGCCTCCAGGAACTCGGCCATGGCTGGGCTGAGGCTGCCCTCGCGGGTCAGGTCCTCCATGCCGAGCACGGCGTCCTTGAACTTCCGGATCGTCAACGCTGCGCCGTGGATGGCGGCCGGCCGGATGATCGCGTTGACACGGCTGCCGTCGGGCAGGCGCGCGTCGACCATCGGGTTCAAGCCGTCGATGTGCCTGCCGGTCGTGGCGACCATGCGGCGGATCGTCTCGAGGAGCTGGTTTTCATCCTCGAACCGGACGTCGGCCTTGGTGAGCACTCCGCGCCGCTCGATGAAGACCTGGTCGGGGCCGTTGACCATGATCTCGCTCACCGACCTGTCGTGGAGGAGGCTGTCGAGCGGTCCATATCCGACCGCCGCACGCAGGATGATGTCGGCGAGCGCCGATTTCTCCTGCGAGTTCAGGTCGATCCCGTCGTCGGCGAGGAAGCGGTCGAGGTGGGTGCGAACCGCACGCGAGAAGGCGAGGGTGTCGCCCGTCGTGAGGCCGACGTCGCGGATCAGCGCGAGCCGGTCGCGGAACTCGTTGGCGAGCTTGCCCAGGTCGCGACCCTGGCGGGCGGCCGCCTCCATGATGTCGGACCTTCGCCGCTGCGGCTGCACTGTCGGTGTGGCGGGAGCCCACATGTCCACGTACTGCATCTCGAGCAGCGCGGCTGACGCGGCCAGTGCAGGGATGACCCGCTGCCGTTCGGTGAGTCGGATCTTGATCGCGACGCTTTCGGTGTCGGGCTTCTCTCCTGAGTCGATGTAGGCGGCGATCCACTCTCCGTCTCGGAAACGCAGGATGGCTTTACGAGACTGGCTCTTTTCGCCAGGGTCGGCTTCGAGGTTCGGGTCCTCGACCGAACCGAAGACCACGTATTTGATGTCGCGCGCGGGGATCCAGCGGGGCCGGTCGGCGTCCGCGGGGTTGTAGATCGGATAGCCGTCGCGGCTCAGTGACTGGACGTCGGAGGCGCCCTCTTCGAGCCCGCCGTCGAGCCGGTGAACGCTGACTTTGAAGCGGGCCAGACGAGCAGCCGGCGCGGGCGCGCCGTTGGACCCCGGAACCGAAGTCGCCTCGGCATTTTCGGCGGGAGTCTGTTCCGGTATTTCAGGCGAGGTGGTCCTGACCTCGCTCATGGGAGTCTCTCCGAGAGCAGATTGAAGTTCACGGCCTTTTGCCGCAAGGCTAGCACTCGGTTATCGCCCATCAGCTTCATTTATCAACCGAATCTTTCCGGTGGCCTGCGGCGATCGAGCACCCACTTGGAACCCGGCATCCGTTTGGCCACGCCCTTCACCTCGGCGGCCCTGGACGCGAGTGCCGCTGCGCTCGTGTAGCGGCCCGGCTCCGCGATCACGATCCCGATCGACACGGAGACCAGCGGTGTCCGCAGCTTGTTGCCGTTCCGCTCCTCCGACTCGATCCACCCGTGATCTCTGTCCTGCGGGTCGTAAAGGGCGGGCATCGCGTCGTCGAACCGGTTTGTCACCGCGGTTGCGATCGTCTCGGCCAGGTCCGGGTCGGTCAGGATGACGAAGTCGTCGCCTCCGACGTGGCCGGCGAAATGCCTTGACGAGTAGTTCTCTTCGAGGACCTCGAGGATGATCGTGGCGAGGGTCTTGATCACGTCGTCACCACGCAGGAAGCCGTAGTGGTCGTTGTAGCTCTTGAAGGCGTCGATGTCGGGATAGAGGCAGGCGAACCGCTCTTGGCTGGCAAGGCGGCGGCCCATCTCGCGCAGGATGTCGCTGTTGCCGCTCATCCCGGTCAACGGGTTGAGGTCTCGAGTCGTGGTGGAGCGGCTCATCACCGCGCGCAGTCGCGCCACCAGCTCCTCGGGGATGAACGGCTTGGTGACGTAGTCGTCGGCGCCCGCGAGCAGGTGCTCGACCTTGTCCTTCAATGAGCCGCGCACCGTTAGAAAGACGATTGGTATCAGCCGGGTGCGGAAGTCATTGCGGATCTCGATGAGGATCTGGTCGCCGGTCATGTCTCCGAGCATGAGGTCCAGCAGGATGATGTCTGGCCTCGTCTCCACCGCCGCGTGGTGGGCCGCACGCCCGTCGCCGACCACCACGCACTCGAAGCCGGCCCGCTCGAGGACTCGCTTGACCAGGCGGAGCACCTGCTCGTCGTCATCGACCACCAGGACCACCTCGCGCCGAGTCATAGGCACGCGTGGGGTGGTCTCTTTCTCAGGTTCTATGGTTCTCGCCACCTTCAGGACGCCCCCGTGGTCTCGGGTTCACTTGCGGTCCTGTCCGGGTGTCGCCGCAGCCTGTCGGTCAGCACGATGGCGCGCTCGGCGGCCGTACGGACTTCGAGGATGTCGGTCTTCACCGCCGCGGGGTCTTCTGTCTCTTCCGCGATGAGCTCGCTGTAGTTGACGATGACCGCCAGCAGATTTCGGAAATCGTGAATCAGCGCGCGCCACGCTTCGTCGGAGAGCTCGTCTCCGGGGCTCACAGCCGTTTCACCAATCGCCACTTATTGACCTCGCCGTCGCGTTTGTAGAGCAGCTCGTCGAGGAGCCAGCGGGCCATCGGGAGGCCACGGCCGGCCTCGCTTGTGGGGTCCGGCATGGCGCGGGACAGGACCTCGTCGACGGGCGGTCCGGCATCGATGAACGATGCGCGCGCCGTGTCGTGATCGAGCTGAAGGACGTAATCGACGGGCGGATGCTCGCCGCTCGGGCGTCCGTGCGTGAGGACGTTGGCGCCGATCTCCGCCAGCGCGATCTCAAAGTGCATGAGGTTGAGGTCGTCTTTGTCTCGACCACTGGCCTCACGCAGCTTCTGCACGGACTCATGAAGCATCTGCAATCCCTCATCG
>DASQAU010000210.1:0-14793 GCA_035635595.1 Candidatus Eiseniibacteriota bacterium | reverse complement strand
CAGGCCGCGGCGGGAAGCACTCTGACCGCGACCTGCCGAGGTACCGTAACTTAACGCGGCTGTTAAGTCTAGTTTGAAATTATCAGCTGGCCAAATCAGTTCACGCGAGACTAGCGCTTGTACGGCGCCAGGACTTTTTTGGAAGAGTTTTGCTCTACAGTTGTGGGCCGTGGCCAACCGGAACGTTCCACATGCTGAGCCGCCGGGCCAGAAAGCCACGCGCCGTCGTCTTCCAGGCGTCAATTTGAGGCCAGGCGCAGTAAAGCAAGCCCGGCAGGAATCCGGTCTGAGCCTCGCGCAGGTGGGCAAAGGTCATGTCACCGCCCCCGCCATCTACCTGATCGAAACCGGCCGCACGCGCCCGTCTCTGCCCACACTGGAGCACATCGCGCACCGCACGAACAAGCCGGTCGAGTTCTTTCTGGCAGATCCAGGAGGCACCACAGATGCGGGCCAGGCGGCGCTCGCCGAACTCGAGGCGATGGTCGCCGACGGCCGGTACGAGGAGGCGATCGCGCTGGGTCGATCGCTCCTGGACATGGGGTCGTCGGCCCACCGGCTCGGCCGCATCCGCTATTCGCTGGCCATGGCCCACCTGCAGCTGGGTCAGCCCGAGCCGGCCGAGGGCCTGCTCGCCGAGGCGCGCCGGCATTTCGAAGCGATCAACGACGGCGTGATGGTCGTGGAATGCCTTGGGGCAGAGGCTTCGCTTGCGTACTTGACCCAACGTCCCGACGCCCTTGCGATCGCCGAACGAGGGCTGGCCGCCTGCAGGAACCTCAAGCCGATCCCCACGCCTACAGAAGCCCGCATGCTCGCCATCGTCGCCAGCTGCCATCTCACCAACCACGAATGGGACGAAGCGATCAAGTTTTTCGAAGCTGCGATCGAGGTGGGGGGCCCGTTAATCGATCTCCGCAAGATGGCCAAGATGTACAGCGACCTCGGCAGCGCGTACCAGGAGCTGGGTCAGATCGACACCGCGTCGAGATTTGCGACACGGGCCGTGGCCCTGCTCGAAGCCCTGCGCGACAGGGTTTCGCTGGCGCGTTCCGAGAACAACCTCGGCCTGATTCTCATCTCTCGCGGCGAGCTCGCCGAGGCAAGAAAGCACATCGACAGGGCCCTGGAGCTGAGTGAGGAGGCAGACCTTCAGGTCGGACGCAGCAACATGCTCCTCAGCCTGTGTGAGCTGTGCCTGCAGGAGGGCAACATCGACCAGGCGCGTGCGTTCGCCCAGGAGTCGCTGGAACTTGCCGAGAGGCTGCACGAAGGCTTGAACGTGGCGACGGCGCATATGTGGCTGGGCCGCGTCGCCGACAGGGTGGGCGACCACGAAACCACGGATCGTGAGTTCGCTCAGGCGCTCCGAGGCCTGGAACACCTCGGGACCCATGAGAGAGTTCTCCAGTGCCACGGCATATACGCGGAGATCCTGGAAAGGCGCGGAGACGTAGCTCGCGCTTACATCCACATGAAAAGCGCGCTCCAGGCGAGCCGCCCCGGCCTCCTGAAGAACAAGGCCGGCGAAGACAAGGAGCGCGCCGGCACAGGCTGAGCGCTTCGCGCGCCACCTCCCCACGAGTGGGGAGGCCAGGGCGGTGCGTGCTAACGTAGAAATGGCCGTCGAGGCGGCTATTTCAAAGGCGTAGGGGAGGTTTCCGGCTGGCGAAAACGCTGCGCAACGCGAAGTCTTCGCTGACTGCCGAAACGATCGTCGCCGACTATCGACTGGCCTACAGCAGCCGGCGGGCGAGCATCATCGGTCGAGCTGAGGTCCTACGTGGCAATGCCACGTTCGGGATCTTCGGCGATGGCAAAGAGATCGCGCAGCTCGCCATGGCCAAGACTTTCCGTCCTGGCGACTGGCGCGCCGGCTATTACCGCGACCAGACGTTCATGTGGGCGACGCGGATGTCGAACGTCCGCAACTTCTTCGCTCAGCTCTACGGAAACGCGAACGTCGAGGCAGAGCCGGCCTCCGGCGGCCGCCAGATGGGAAACCATTTCGCGACCCGCATCCTGGATGAGAGCGGCGCGTTCTCGCGAACGGTCGAGATGCTGAACTCGAGCGCAGACGTCTCCAATGTGGCGGGGTGGATGCCGCGGCTGATGGGCCTCGCGTACGCCTCGAAGCTCTACCGCGACAATCCCCACCTGAAGGCGGCGCAGGACGGTTTCTCCGTCAACGGCAACGAGGTCGCGTTCGGAACCATCGGTGACGCCGCCACCAGCGAGGGGTTGTTCTGGGAGGCGATCAACGCGGTGGGGGTGCTGCAGGTTCCCCTGGCCATGTCGGTCTGGGACGACGGATACGGCATCTCGGTGCCCATCACCGCCGAGACGACCAAGGCATCCATCTCGGACGCTCTGCGCGGTTTCATGCCCGACGACAGGCCCGGCATCGACATCTACGTGGTCCGTGGTTGGGACTACCCGGCGCTGGTGGATGCGTACGCGACCGGGGTCGAAAAAGTCAGGCGCGAGCACAAGCCGGCCCTCTTCCACATCACGGAGCTGACCCAACCGCAGGGCCACTCGACGAGCGGCAGCCACGAGCGATACAAGACGAAGGAGCGGCTGCGCTTCGAGAACGAGTACGACTGCGTCGCGCGGATGCGCGACTGGATCATCGAGTCGGGGATCGCGAGCGAGTCGCAGCTCGAAGGCTGGGAGGCGGCCGACAAGGAGGCGGTCGAGGCAGCACGCGACCTTGCCTGGGACGCATTCCAATCGCCGATACGGGCCGAGCGCGATCGCGCGGTGGCGATCCTCAAACGAGTCGACATGCCCGAGGTCGCTGAGATCACCAGCGCGCTGGACGAGGCGGGCAAGGTCACTCGCTCGCTCGTCATGTCCAGCGCGACGCGGGCTCTGCACCGCTTGCGCGGGATCGAGTCTCCGGCCCGGACCGAGCTGGCGAAGTTCGTCGCGGACTACGGCCGCGAGAACAGCGAACGGTACAACTCCCACCTCTACAGCGGCTCGGAGGAGTCTCCGCTGAAGGTGCCGGTCGCACCCGCAGTGTTCTCGGAGAAATCACCGACCGTCGACGGGCGGCAGGTGCTGTTGCGCAACTTCGACGCCAACTTCGCGCGCGACCCCAGGCTGTTCGTGATCGGCGAAGACGTAGGACGTCTGGGGGACGTCAACCTGGTCTTTGAAGGCCTGCAGGCCAAGTACGGCGACCTGCGGTTCACAGACACCGGCATCCGGGAGGCGACCATCCTCGGCCAGGCGATCGGGTCGGCGATGCGCGGCCTGCGGCCGATCTGCGACATCCAGTACCTCGACTACTTCCTCTACGCGCTGGAAACGGCGTCCGACGACCTGGCCACCCTGCACTGGAGAAGCGTCGGGGGCCAGAAGGCGCCGGTGGTGATCCGCACGAAGGGCCACCGCCTGGTCGGGATCTGGCATTCAGGCTCGCCCATGGCCGTGCTCCTTCATGCATTGCGCGGCGTCTATGTAGCGGTTCCGCGCAACATGACTCAGGCGGCCGGGTTCTACAACACATTGTTTCGCGGCGACAACCCGGGAGTGGTGATCGAGGTGTTGAACGGCTACCGGCTCAAAGAGCGGGTGCCGGACAACATCGGCGAGTTCACCGTGCCGCTTGGCGTGCCGGAGGTGCTGCGCGAAGGAACCGACGCCACGGTGGTCACGTACGGCGCGTGCTGCGGCATCGCGCTCGACGCCGCTCGAACGCTCGAGGAGCTCGGTGTGTCCTGCGAGGTGATCGACGTGCAGACGTTGAACCCCTTTGACATCGACCACACCATCGTTCGCTCGATCGAAAAGACGCACGCCCTGATCTGTCTCGACGAGGACGTGCCTGGCGGCGCTTCGGCGTTCATGATGCAGGAGATCCTCGAGGTGCAGCAGGGTTGGTGGCACCTTGACGCGGCCCCGCGCACGCTGGCCTCTTCACCGAACCGGCCGGCCTACGGGCCGGACGGGGACTACTTCAGCAAGCCGAACCGGGAGAGCATCGTAAAAACTGTGTACGAGCTGGTGCAGGAGCGGCAGCCGTGGAGATTCCCTTCACTGGACTAGCAGGTACCGCATAGGACTGTGGGATGCGGGTTTCAGATCTGGTTGAGTCCCGCATTAGACCGTGGAATGCGGGTTCAGGTCAGTTCGCCCGGTAAGTACTCCATCACGGCCAGGGCCGGCGCTCGGCTGAGGATCGAGACTCCCTCCAGCACGTAGCCCAAGAAGCCCGCCGCCCCTGCGGCGGCTGCGGCCGGCGGGATCATCCGCTTCGGCGGCCTCGGTTCGCGGACCGGCGCCTTGTCGTCGAGGTTGGCCAGGCTTCGGGCCTTGCGAATCGCGGCGTCCACGCCGCCCAGCTCGTCCACCAGCTTGCGCTCGAACGCCTGGCGGCCGGTCCAAACGCGGCCGGCGGCGATGGGGTGGACCTGCTCGGGCGTCATCATTCGCGCCTTGCCGACCACCTCCAGGAAAAGGTTGTAGACACGATCGACCTGAGCTTTCACGATCGCCCGTTCCTCGTCGGTATACGGCTTTTCATCGCTATTGATCGTCGCGTGCTGCCCGAACGCGATCGTCTCGCGGTTGAACATGAGCTTCGGCCACAGGCCGCCGGTCACGAGCTTCCCGGTGAGAACGCCGATCGAGCCGGTGAGCGATCCGGGCCGCGCGACGATCCACCGGCCGGGAGTCGAGACCCAGTAGCCGCCCGATCCGGCGACCGGCCCCATCGCCACCACCAGCGGCTTGCTGGCGGCGATCACGTTGAGCGCCTGGCGCATTGCCTCCGAGGCGGTCGCCGAGCCGCCACGCGAGTTTACGTACAGGACCACCGCGGCCGCCTTCTTGTCGGCGGCCACCTGCCGCGCCGCCTGCACCACCGTGAGGTCGCCCGCTCGATCCTCCCCCACGAGGGGCACGTCGATCGGCGGTCTCACGGGCAGCTTGCCGGAGCGCCCGTCGATGATCGTCCCCTCTATGCGCAGCACTGCCACGTACTTGCCGCGGGCAAGCCTCGGCGCGGGGAGTTTGACCTTGCGCCGCGCTCTCTCCCATGTCCCGATCGTGGCGGATGATCCGGAGCTGGGGCCAACTCGCTCTGCGAGCTTCTCTTCCGGCACGACCGCGTCCACCGCTCGCATCTCGAGCGCGGTGTCGTCGCTGTAAGGAGAGCCGTCCACCAGCGCCTGCGCGCCCTTTTCGTCCAGCACCCTGCCCTTACCGATCGCGCTGAGGAGGTCCTTGTGCTGGGAATCGAGCAACCACGTCAGCTGTTCGCGAACCTCGGGCGACATCTTCGACTTGGTCAGCGGGTCGGCTGCAGATTTGTAAGGCGAGACCTGTACGAAGTCGGCCTCGATGCCGAACCTGGCGAGGCCATCGCGCAGGAACATCCCGGTGGTGGCAAACCCGAGCGGCTGCACCGTTCCGGTTGGCATGAGCAGGATCTCGTCGCACGCGCATGCGAGGTAGTAGGTCCCGGTCGTATAGAACGGCGCCCACGCCACCACCCGCCTGCCCGACTGCCGAAGCTTGCCGACCAGCTCCCTGAGATCCTGCAGGGTCGCCATCGGCATGCCAACCGGACGGAGATGCAGGATGACGCCTTTGATCCGCGGATCGTTCGCGATCGCATCGAATCTCTCGCCGAGCTCCCGAACGCTCAAGCGCGGCCGCCCAGTGAAGCGCTGCCAGAACGGACCCGGAGGATCCGGCAGCGCCGGCAGGTCATTCTCCAGCACGAAAATGACGTACTCGGGCGGCCGTCCGCGCGCCCGGCGAACGCTCGAGATCAGCCACCGCAGCCAGCGAAATGGAAAAAGCAGCATCGGCCCCCGCTTAGGTTACGGGGTCGAGGTGGCCAGACTCAGACGACCTTCGACACCTCGAGGTGCTCGTCCATGTCTTCGCTGAGCCGGGTTGCACCGTACTGCTGCCCCACGTGCTGGTGATAGGGCACACCCGTGAACAGGTGATGGCTGCGCGTCGGAATGTCGGCGCCGTCGGCCCATTCCTTGCGCTGCAGCGACATGTAGCCCTGCTCCTTGCTCTGTTTCAGGTCGTTCAGCAGCACCGACATGCCATGCCCGGCCGCGTGCTGAAGGGCGAGCGTGATGAAGATGAAGCCCACGCCCAGCTCGCCCAGCTCATCCCAGGTGATGGGGTTCTTTTCATTGAACCACTTGAACGACGAGGAGTAGTTGAACGCGAAACGCGCTTTGGGAAAGCGCTTGTGGATCTCAGCGCTGAATCTCTCGACCGGGCCGCGTTCGGCGGTCGGAAACTCACACCAGAGAAGGTCAGGCACTCCGCTGTCGAGGTAGCGCAGGCCGCGATCGATGGCCAGCTCGATGCCCCGCTTCGACTCGGGCGCCTCGGTGGCGGAAACGCCGTCGGTGCGCGCGATGATGACGAAGTCGCGGTGGCCCAGGTCGTCGGCGGCGCTCCGCATCATCTTGAGCTTGCCGACGAATTCATCGGCTGAGATCAGCGCCTTGCCGGCGATGTGGCCGCAGCGCTTTGGCATCACCTGGTCTTCGAGATGTGCGGCGGCAACACCGGCACGCACGTACAGCTCCGTGGTGCGCTGGACGTTGAAGAGATTTCCGTACCCGGCGTCCATGTCCACCACCACGGGCGGGATCTCGAGATGGATCGGCGCCGCTCCCTTCTCGGGGTCGCCCATCGCCATCGTGAGCTGAAATTTGCGGAGCGCGCTCACCGCGCGCCGAGCGCCATCGGCGATCTCGACCGAAGAATAAAGGTCCATGTCGGTGGTGCCGAGGTGGCCGATCGCGAACGAGTAGCCGCTGAAGTACACGGAGTCGAAGCCGTGGTACATGACGAGCTCGGCGCCCATCGGGTCGTACACGCCGGGTCCGAAGACATAGGGCCTGGTCGCGAGCAGGCGGCGCAGGCGCTTGCTCGGGTCCTCGCTCCGCGATGCGGGAACTTTGAATCCCTCGGGGAGCAGCGGCGTGTCGACAAGATCCATCAAGCCCTCCTTGAGGTGCGAATGCCCAGATCGCTAACGCCGGGGATGGGAGGGTTTACTCGTTGTCGTGATCGCAGTTACAGGGTTCGGGGCATTCGCACTCGTGCGCCGAAGGCTCCGTCCTGAGTTCCTGCGCTGGCTCGTGGCTGTCCATGAGCAGGAAGTTATCAAGGGGCCGTCTATAAGTCCAATTAATAGATTTGATGAATCCTATCGAAAAAACCGATGTATCGAATCGCTCAGTCGCGCGTTTTTATCAGTTCGAGAAATGCCGCCACGACGCCCTCGGGCTCGCCCGCGTCTCGGCGCCGAAAGACGACGATCGAGTTGTGCATGCGTGGCGCGTCCTTCATCGCCACGACCGTCAGGGTCCCGCCGGCAGCTTCGCGAGCCACCGCCGTGCCCGGAAGAAGCGCCACGCCCAGGCCTCTCTCGACCATCTTCTTGGCCGCTTCGATGGAGTCGAGCTCCATCAAACCGCGCAGCTTCACCCCGGCGGAGAGAAACGCTCCCTGGGTGATCTCGTAGTAGCTCGACGTGCGATCGAACATGATCAGCTTTTCCGCCGCGACGTCAGCCATGGGCACGTTGCGGCGCTTGGTGAACGGGTGGTCCGGCGCGCAGACCAGCACGAGCTCCTCGGTGTGGAACGGTCGGAGCTCGAGGTCTGGATGGCGGATGGCCCGGCCCAGCCCGATCTGGACCTCGTCGCGGACGACGAGCTCCACGACGTCTTCGGAATGACCGGTCCGGACCGAAACCTCGACCCTGGGGTGAGTGGCGACGAAGCGCTCGAGCAGCTCTGGCAGGACGTAGGTGCTGACCGCGGGGGCCGCCGCGATCATCAGGTGTCCCGCGGACGCGGTGATGACCTGCTCGAGAGCATCCCTCCCGTCGACGAGGGCGCGCAGGGCGCGCTCGGCAAACGGGATCCAGGCCCGGCCGGCGTCGGTGAGCCGCATCCCGTGCGGGGTGCGCAGGAAGAGCGGTGTCCCAAGCTCGCGCTCGAGGCCCTGCAGCCGCGCGGTCAGCGTCGGCTGGGTGATGAAGAGGGCTTCAGCGGCCCGGCTGACGCTGCCGCGGCGGGCGACCTCGAGGAAGCCTTCGACCTGCACCAGCTGAATTCCGCTGGGCTTTCCGTTACGTGATTCATCTATGGCCACGGCGTTGGCCACAAATTCTATCTATAGGAGCGCCAACCGAACCGGACTAACTGCGCGGCTTTCTCAGCACCACGGTGGCCGCCCAGATCGTCAGCACCCAGACCGGGCCCATCGTGATCACAAAGGGCCGGATCGTGTCGCTTCCCGAGTGGGAGTTTCGGTCGAAGGCTTCGAAGACCAGGACGCTTCCGTACACGAGGACGGCCAGCGCGATCCCGACGCCGCCGACCCTCGTCCACTTCATGACCTTGCCAACGTTTCAGTGATTGGGCCAGTTACGGAATGTTTCGAGTGCGAAATGGCGTTGTTACTTTGCATGAAAGCTCTCTTCGGGTTTCACATGCCCAATTACACGTTCAAAGGCACCCCTGACACCGGCCTCTTCGACCGCGTGGTCGAGCAGGCAAGGGCCGCTGAGGCCGCAGGCTTCGATCTCGTCACGGTGATGGACCACTTCTATCAGATACGAGGGATCGGTCGCGACACCGAACCGATGCTCGAGGCTTACACAACACTGAGCGCGCTCGCCGCCAGCACGTCACGTGTAAAGCTCGGCACCCTGGTGACCGGCGTGACCTATCGCAACCCGGCGATGCTCGCCAAGATGGTCACCACGCTCGACGTCATCTCCAAAGGCCGCGCCATCCTCGGCATCGGCGCCGCCTGGAATGAGGACGAGCACAAGGGCTATGGCATTGAGTTTCCACCCATCGGCCAGCGGATGGACCGCCTCGACGAAGCGCTGACCATCGCAAAGCTGATGTTCACCCAGGACCGGCCGTCATTCGAAGGCAAGTACTACAAGATCGATCGCGCCCTGAACGTGCCGCGGCCCATTCAGCCCGGTGGACCGAAGATCCTGATCGGCGGGACCGGCGAGAAGCGGACGCTGCGGCTGCTCGCCCAGCACGGCGACATCGGTCACTGGTTTGGCGGCCAGATGGAGGAGCTGAAGCGAAAGCAGCAGGTCTTCTATGAGCACTGTGAGGCGGTCAAGCGAGATCCCTCTGAGGTGCAGCTGACACTTGGCGTCTCGCTGGTCCTCGTCGAAAACGAAAAAGATGGCAAAGCCATCCTCGACACCCTTTCGCCTGAGCGGCGCGCGATGGCGAGGGTCGCCACCGTGCCCCAAGCTGCCGAGCTGCTCGGCAAATACATCGACGCAGGATTCACGGGCTTCACGATGAACAACAACATTTACGGGACCAACGAGTCGATCGCGCTCGCCGGCGAGCTGATCAAGGTCGTGAACTCGAAGACGCCCACCGCCGCCTAGTCCTTGTAGGTCTGCTCCCCCGCACGCACCGGCACCGTCAAATAGTTCTCAGGTGGGGCCAGCGGGCACGCCCAGCGCGGGCTGTAGGCGCACGAGGCGTTGTAGGCGAAGTTGAAATCGATCACGACGTCGCTCGAGCCGGGCGTGATCTCGAGCACGAGCCCGTCCGTGTTCTTCGCGGTGTCGAACAGGTAGCGCCCGCCTCCATACGTCTCGCGACCCGACGTGGTGTCGCGAAACGGAACGAACAGCCCGCCCGCGTACTGGATGAGGCTGAGCACCGTCAGCCTGCACGGTGACCCGCCCAGCTCAAATAAGAGCCGGCCGGCCCGTCGATAGCGCACTGCTCCGTCCTCGCCCCCGGTGTCGATCAGAAGCTCTGATCCGTCGGCCGGCTCGAATCTGGCCTGCACGCGATAGGCAGCGTCGTGCGGAAAGTATCGAAGGCCTTTGAACTCGGCGCGCTGGCCAGGCTCGACCGGCGACTGGGGGTGGGACCGAAACAGCTCGTCGCGTTCCTGCCGGAAGCGGGCGATTGGATCAGGGCCGCTCATCCGGTAGAGGTCGCCCACCCGCCGCCTCCAGTCGACGAGGTCGAGGAGCGCCTGCGTGTCAGCTCCCGTCAGCGCCAACGTGTTCAGCCGGTGTGAGCTTGTAGCTCACCTGCGGCGGCAGGCTTGCCAGGGCCTGGTGCACGTCGTCCTCGGTCGCGTCTGTGACGGAAAGCACGTAGCGACGGGAGTTAGGGTCTGCGACTTCGGTGGCCTGGACCGGAACCGAGACGGGTGCGGCCACAGCGACCACGGCGGGCGCCTGCTCGACCGCAACCTTCGGAGGTCGAGCCGCTGCATCCGCCCGCAGCACCCTCCAGTGATACAGGCCGACGACCGCCGCGACGATGATCACAGCAAGGTAGTGTCCGAAGTCCAGGTTGCCGGGGTCGTTGAGCTTTGGATGGGCGCTGAAGACCTGCTGCAGAAGTGCGTTGAGCATCCCGACTCCGGCGCCGAGAATCACGAGCACGCTTGCCAGCAGCGCGGCCCACACGTAGAGGCGACGGCTGAGCGACTGGCGATCCGCCGCCCACGGCGATGGACGCCAGTGGGCGATCCAGACCGCGGCGCCGACGACCAGCAGGGTGACCCACAGGCTGACCGGGTCCTTCCAATCGCCGGCCTTGACTCCGATGATCGGCGCCTCCAGCTGCTCGGCGAGCGTCCAGAGAAGACCGCCTGCGCCGGTCGCCCAAGCGCCGAGCGAGACGAGTGCGGCCAGGTTCGTATACAGGCGCCGGATGCCGGCCTGCCGGTCGGCTTCCTGCGCCCTCGCGTCCTGGGCGAGCCGGCGGCGCACGAAAAACCATGCGATCCCGTAGACCAGGACCTGTGACCCAGGTACGGCAAGTGCTGCGACTATGTCGTCGCCGGCTACCCCGACGGGGTGGGCCACTCCGAGAGCACGCGCCAGGCCGAAGTACAGGATCTGGCTGGCGGCGATGAGGGCGGTGAGGATGCTCACGCCCACGGCGATGAAACCCGTCAGCGCGCGCAGCGTCGAGTGGCGATCGTCCGAGACATGGTGCTGCGCGATGGTGCGCGCGTGGAAGCCCCACACGACGAGTCCGGCCAGGAACAAACCGGCGGGGTCTCCCATATATCTGTAGTCGCCGAGGGAGCTGTGCCATGCCTTCAGCCAGGCGAGCTCGATCAGGGCGCTTGCGCCGCTCAGCATCGCGAGCAGGCCGGCGAGCAGGACGACGTACATGTACCAGCGCCGCAGCGTGGCGGATGCGCCGGCCTCGCCGACTGCAGCGCGATCTTGCGCCGCGATGCGGAAATGGAATGCCCAGATCACGACGAAGACAACAGCTATCCACCCAGCCTGCGACGTAGCGAGCCAATCAGGGTTTGAGCGGCACGGGATCGCGAAATCCGGTTCCTGTAGTTGGGGCTGCTTCACAACCGTCGCGCACGTGTCGATCAGCGGGCGCAGGAGGTCGGCCGCGGTGATCGCCAGCGAGACCAGAGCGCCGATCGACGCAGCGAGGCACGCGAAGTAGAAGTACATGCGCCTGATCGCGGAAGCGCGCTCCGCCGGATCGCGCATGGCAAAGCGTCGAGCGAAGAAGAAGTGCGCTCCCCAGACTGGCAGCGCGACCACCGTCATCGCGGTGTAGATGGCCAGCTGGGTCCGGCTGTCCTGAGCGTAGGGGTCATTGAAGACGAAGAGCAGCACCGTGGACCCAAGCAGGGCGAGCCCGGCGGCCAGCAGACCGAGGCCGGCGGCGCTCACCAGGTAGAGGTAGAGGCGCCGGAGGATCATTGCCGAAACCGTACTACCATGCGCGGGTGATCTCTCAAGAACTGCTCGAAATCCTGGCGTGTCCGAAGTGTCATACCAAGGTGGAGCTCAAGGAGCCCGACCACCTGCGGTGCCCCAACTGCAAGGTGCTCTACCCGATCGTCGACGGCATCCCTGTGATGTTGATCGAGGAGGCGAAACCGGACGGCGAATCTGGCTTAAGCCCCTCTCCCTAACCCTCTCCCCGAGGGGGCGAGGGAAGTAGCTGGGTTAAGCGGCGCAGGCGTACTTGCTCGTGTCCGTCTGCGCCGGATGCGCTTGAGCGTCTTTGACGTCGCCCTGGATCTCGTCGTCGGTGAGCGCGTACGCCTGGTTGGGATCGCCCGCCGACGTCGCGAACACCAGCCCGAGCACTCGGCCTTCGAGGTCGACCAGCGGGCCGCCTGAGTTGCCGGGCCGCACCTTGGCCTGGATGACGAAGATCTGGCGGGTGACGAGGTTGGCGTTGTAGATGTCGCGTCCTTCGGCATCGATCCTTCCGTCAACCACAGCTGCGGTGACCTGCTCCTGCCCGCCGCCCGGGTAGCCGATCACGGCTCCCTTGGTACCGCGCTGCGCGGGACCGAAGACCAGCGGCGCCGTCTTGTAGTCGGGCACGTAGAGCACCGCCACATCCCGCTCTGGGTCGAAGTAAACGACCGTGCCCTGAAGCTTCGCCCCTCCCGCTGTCAGGATCGTGTGCGCGCTCGTACCCGACACGACGTGGGCGTTCGTGACGATGTACCCGACGCCGACTGGAAAGCCGCTGCCGGTGACCAGGCCCCCACAGCCGAGGCTGGAGATCTTGACCACCGACAGGGCGGCGCGGTTCACTCCGGGCGTGTCGACCGATTCGGGGAGCGGCAGAGCCGCGCCGAGCGCAGGCTCCAGCCCTGCGAACACAGGCGGAAATGACACGCCGGACAGGATTCCCTGGATGCTCGCCAGGAAGGCGGGCGGCCTCGGCGCGAGGTTGTCCAGCGTGTGCAGCACGACCGAACGCTGGATCTGCTGCGCGACCTCCTGGCTCGGCCCGCGCGAAAAGCTCAGACCAAGAAACCAGCACATCGTGAGCACCGCCACCGCGGAAAGGACCGCGCCGCCGAACGAGTCGGTTGCGGTGTGGATCCCGGTCTTGAGGATCCTGCGGCGGATCGGCTCGCCCGCTGCAAATCCGATGCTCGAGCCGAGGCTGCCGCCGATGACGAGAACGAGCACCGCGCCGAGCGGGCGTGCCACGGTGTTGTGGATCTCGAGGTAGTTGAGCACCGGGGTTGCAGCCGCCGCCCCCAGGAGAACGCCCAAGACGAGGCCGGCGTACTGGGCCGCGGACAACCAGAATCCACGCCGGTACCCGTTCGCGAGCCCGATCAGGACCGCGGCCACGATCACGATGTCGATGAGGTCGATCACTTCTTAGCCTACTAACACCCTAGTGGGCTCGGCTGCCCGAAGTACTCGGGTCGGGTTTGCTGATAAATTGCAGGCGTGGTCTTTCTCGCCGGCGAATGGGTCCCGGCCTGGCTCGCGATGAGCATCACCTTTCTGGTCGCCACTCTTGGGGTGGTCGGCCTCGGCTGGTGGGTGCTGCGGGGCGATGCTCGCAACCGCGCGAGCGAGGAGGCTGCTGAGGCAGTCGCTGCCGAGTCCCATCCCCAAGAGGCGCACCACTAGCTTTACCTCCCCGCTCGCGGGGAGGTCGGCCCGCTCGCTCAGCGAGCCGGCCGGAAGGGGACCGGGCCTGGAGCGCTTAGACCTTCGCCGGCTCCGGTTCGGCGGCCACGACCTCGCCAGATTCACGCAGGTCGCGCAACGGCATGAAGCTGTGCACCGGCGGCACTCGCTCGAAGTTGTACGGCGGCGGGGGAGAGGTGGTCGCCCACTCGAGCGTGTTGCCCTGCCACGGGTCATCGCCCGCGATCTCACCCCCATTCCAGCTGCGCACGACGTTGATCAGGAAAAGCAGGACGGAGAAAGCGATCAAGAAGGACGAGACGGTGATGATCAAGTTGGTCGTCGCCCAGGATGCGTTGGCGTACGTCGCGATTCGGCGCGGCATGCCCTCCAGCCCGAGCGTGTGCATGATCAGGAAGGTTCCGTTGAACCCGACAAACAGCGTCCAGAAGTTCCACTCCCCGAGCTTGCGATTCAGCAGGTGGCCTGTGATCTTCGGGAACCAGTAATAGAGGCCCGCGAAAATCGTGAATACGCTGCCGCCGAAGAGCACGTAGTGCAGATGCGCGACCACGTAGTACGACTGGTGCAGCTGCGTGTCGACCGGGACTGAAGCCAGATAGATGCCGGTGATGCCTCCGATGAGGAAGGTCGCCAGAAATCCCCACGCAAACTTCATCGGCACCGTGAACTCGACCGATCCCCACCAGGTCGTGGCGATCCAGTTGAAGAACTTGATGCCGGTCGGCACAGCGATCAGCATCGTCATGATCATGAAAAAGCCCTCGACGTAGGTGTTCATGCCGACCGTGAACATGTGGTGCGCCCATACGGTCATGGACAGGAAGACGATGCCGAACAGCGCCCCGACCATCGTCATGTAGCCGAAGATCACCTTGCGTGCGAAGACCGGGATGATCTCCGAGATCATTCCGAATCCCGGCAGGATCATGATGTAGACCTCGGGGTGCCCGAAAAACCAGAACAGGTGCTGGTACAGCACCGGCCGGCCCTGCGTCGTGAAGAACTGGGTCCCGAGCTGACGATCGAACTCGACCAGGATCATCGCCGCCGCAAGCGGCGCGCCGACGACCAGCAGCAGGATCGACGTCGAGATCTGCGCCCACACGAACAGCGGCAGCCGAGTGAGCTTCATGCCCGGCGCACGCAGGGCGACGATCGTGGTGAGGAAGTTGGTCGAGGCCATGATCCCGCTGATCGCCCAGACGATGAGGCTCATCGCCCAGAAGTCGACTCCCAGGCTGTGCGACTGGTAGGCCTTCTCGGTGAGCGGTGCGTAACCCGTCCAGCCGGCGTTGAGCGCGCCCCCGGTCAAGAAGCCGCTGTAGTAA
>DASQAU010000209.1:0-8065 GCA_035635595.1 Candidatus Eiseniibacteriota bacterium | reverse complement strand
CGGCAACCGGTACCTGCGCCGGCATCGCGACGAGGCTGCGATCTCGGTACCCGACTGGAACAGGTTTCGCGACCCGGACGAAATGACCTACCGCAAGTACAACCGGGTCCAGGACGAGGCCGAGACGTTCGTGGATCGCGTGCTCGACGAGTACGCGGACCGGCGCCGGACCGACCTCGGCCACGCACCCGAATGGCTCGACGGGCTCGAGGCGATGCTCACGCCGCAGCGCTTCGCGGTGCACGGCCTGCAGATGAGCGCGGCGTATCTCGCCCAGATTGCCCCGGCCAGCTACATCAGCAACGCGGCGGCGTTCCAGACCGGCGACGAGTTGAGGCGCGTGCAGCGCCTGGCCCAGCGGACGTTGCAGCTCCAGCTCGCCCACCCCGAACGCGCATTCGGCGGGAAGGACCGCGAGCGATGGGAACGGGACCCGGACTGGCAAGGCGCGCGCCGTGCCATCGAGCGGACCTTCGCCGCCCGCGACTGGGACGAGGCGTTCGTCGCGCTGAACCTGGTCGTCAAGCCCGCGTTCGACGCCGTGTTCCTGGCCGGGCTTTCGGCGCTGGCGCGCCGGCACGGCGACGAGGTCGATGCGCTCCTCCTGGAAAACCTGCTCGCGGACTCCGGGCGGTCAGCGCGGTGGAGCCGGGCCCTGGCGCGCTTCGCCGTCGACCAGCGGCCGGACAATCGCACCGCGTTGCGGCTCCATCTCGCTGCCTGGCGGCCGCTGGGCGACGAGCTCATCGCCGGCGGATCGGCGCTGCTGGCCCGGTTCGGCAGCGTCGGCGACGACGGCGCCGTCGCGCGCGGGGCCCTGGATGCGCTGGCCGCTGAAGCCGGTGTCGGTTGAGGGAGAAGCCCATGAATCGTGACGAGTGGTACGATCTGGCTCGAGACCTCGACTGGACGCTCTCCTACGTCGACGAGAAACAAGCGTTTCCCGACGAGTGGACGGGCGCCGGCAACATCCCGCCTTCGGCATGGACGGACTGGGACGAGCCTTTTCGTGCCTCGTACCGGGAGTACGTGCGGGTGCAGCGGGAAAAAGACGCCGGCGCGTACGCGGTGAAGGAAGCATTCAAGCGGGCGCGCGGGTTCGATCGCCTCGACGTCGGCCACCAGGCGGCGGCGATGTTGCATATGGGCGCGGTCGCCATGGTCGAGCAGATGGCGTTCCACATGGAGGGGCGGTTTGCCCGCTTTGCCCCCTCGCCGCGCTGGCGCAACATCGCCGTCTACGGGATGCTCGACGAGATCCGTCATGCCCAGCTCAACCTGTCGTTCTCGCATGACCTGCTCAAGCAGGCGCCGCAGTTCGACTGGGCAGTGAAGGCGTTTCATACCAATGAGTGGGGGATCCTGGCGGTCCGCCATTTCCTCGACGACACCCTGCTGGGCTCTTCTTGCGTGGACTCCGCCGTGGTCACCAATCTGACTTTGGAGCACGGCTTCACCAACATGCAGTTCGTCGCCTTCGCCGCCGCAGCCATGGACGCGGGCGACGTGAGTTTTTCGAACATCCTCTCCAGCATCCAGACCGACGAGGCGCGGCACGCGCAGCAGGGTTTTCCCACCGCCGCGATCCTCGCCAGATTCGACCGCAAGCGCGCGCAGGACCTGCTCGACGCCAGCTTCTGGCGGTCGCTGCGGCTGTTCCATCTCCTCACCGGCCCGGCCATGGACTACTACACGCCCCTTGCACTGCGGAAGCACTCGTTCAAGGAGTTCATGACCGAGTGGATCGTCCACCATCATCTCCGCGTGCTCGAAGACATGGGGCTCATGAAGCCGTGGTACTGGGACCAGTTCATGCTCAGTCTCGAGCACGGCCACCACGCGGCCCAGATGGCAACCTGGTTCTGGCGCCCCACCCTCTGGTTCAACCCCTGCGCGGGAGTATCGCGGGCCGAGCGCGAATGGCTCGTCGAGAAGTATCCCGGTTGGGAGGACAGCTGGGGCGTCCTCTGGGACGAGATCATCCGCAACCTGAACGCGGGGAACATCGGCAAGACCTACCCCGAGACACTGCCGGCGCTGTGCAACCTCTGCCAGCTGCCGCTGGGAACGGCGCTCGACCGCCACCATCTCCGGCCCTACACGACCACGTACGGCCCGCGCCTGTACCACTTCTGCAGCGAGCCCTGCCAATGGATCTTCGGTCTCGACCCGGAGCGGTACGCCGGCCACATGAACATCGTCGATCGGTTCCTGGCGGGGCAGATCCAGCCGATGAACCTCGAGGGGACCCTCGAGTGGATGGGTATTACGCACGACGTGATGGGCAATGATGCGTCCCAGTACCGCTGGGCAAAGGAGTACGCACGCTAGGAGACGTCAGGGCCGGGCCGCAGCTGTTCCCCATCTACGGCCGTTTCGTCGGCGACTTCGTGCCGCATCTGGTCAGTGCGCTCACGAGCGACACCATGCCCGAGCTCGCGGAGAAGGTCGCGGTCCACTCGGTTGGAAGGCGCCTGCCGGCGCGGCGGGGCGGACGGTACGAAGTGCTGCTCGACGGGAAGGTCATTCCCGACCAGGTCACGTTGGGCGAGCTGGTCGCCGAGCGCCGGCTGCCGCCGCTGAGCTGGTTCGACGTCAGGTGGCGCGACTGATGCCGCTCTTCCGCCTCTGCGCCGACGAGCTGTGGGACGGGGAGATGGAGTCCTTCGCCGCGGGCGGGGAACCGATCCTGCTGGTGAAGCTGGACGGCCGGTACTGCGCGTACCAGGGGGCGTGCCCGCACCAGAGCACGCCTTTGGTCGAGGGGCACCTCGCAGGCGGCGTGATCACCTGTCGCGCCCACCTCTGGCAGTTCGACGCGCGCACCGGAAGGGGGATCAATCCCCAGAGTGCGTGCCTCAAGCACTATCCGCTGCGCATCGTCGAAGGAGACATCTACGTCGAGGTGACCTAGGGCCGATGGCGCGCAGAGGGCGGCTGATCGACACAGGAAGTGCGCAGCCAGTCGACAACTGTGTCGTCGGAACGAACACCCCACAGGGCATCGACGGCTTGGGCGAGGAAGAGAACGGGTACGGGGAATTGGCAGGGATCTTGTACCCACCCCAACAAGAATCTCGCGTCGCAGGCGAAGACCGGACGTTGGCTTCCGGAGCGGTGTCACTTGCAAGGGAGAAGGCGATGAACCAATACAAGCTACCCGACCTGCCCTACGATTTCGGCGCCCTGGAGCCGCACGTCTCCGGCACGATCATGGAGCTGCACCATGGCAAGCATCACGCGGCGTACGTGAACGGCGCCAACGCGGCCCTCGAGCGCCTCGACGAGGCGCGGACCCGGGAGCAGTACGACCGCGTTCCGGCGTTGGAGCGTTCGCTGGCGTTCAACCTGTCCGGCCACGTCCTGCACTCGATCTTCTGGCGCAACCTCTCGCCGCGAGGCGGCGGCGAACCCGAGGGAGAGTTGAAGACCGCCCTCGAGCGGGACTTCGGCGGGTTTCCGGCCTTCAGGCGGCAGTTCAACGAGGTGGCCGGCTCGATCATGGGATCCGGCTGGGCAGCGCTGGTCTGGGAACCGCTCGGGGCGAGGCTCCTGATCACACAGATCTACGACCACCAGTCGAACCTGAACCAGAGCGGAGTACCGCTGCTGGTGCTCGATGCCTGGGAGCACGCCTACTACTTGCAGTACCAGAACCGGAAAGCGGAGTTCTTCGGCGCGTGCTGGAACGTGTTCAACTGGCCCGACGTGGCCCGCCGCTTTGAGGTTGCACGCAGGCTTCGCCTGGACGCCGCTTGACCGAATCGTGCCGCTTCCCGCTCGATGCGCACCGTTCCTGTCTGTGGGGAAGCTCCTGACGATCATGAACACCCTGTAACAGCGCTCATGCCCAGCGGTAACAGTTCATTCCGACGCATGCAAAAATGGCGTATCGCGGCCCTCGCGGCAGTCTCTTGTCCGTCGCGTCTCGGATGTCGGCGCTCGCCAAACCCGGCACGTTGGCGCTGCTCAACCATCAATTTGACTACCTGTCGCGATGCTCTCGGAGTGCTCGAGGTCCGGCGAGCGCAGGCTTGTGCCGTTGCCCGGCGCGGAGTCTACTAACGTCTCCCCCATCGCCTGGAGCGTTGGAGGTCAGCCATGACCCTGCGAGCAACCGATGAGATGCCGGCGGTCAGCGGATCACGCGCTGAACGAGAAGGCTTGCTGGTCATCGGCCGCGATCCGGGCGTCACGGCCGTGATCGCCGTTTGCTTGCGCTCCCGATTCAAGACGGCAGCGGACATCACCGCGGCGGAAGCGCTGGCGCAGGTTCGAGGAGAGCGCTTGAGCCTGATCATCGCTGACATCGCCCGCGGCGACCTCGATGCCGCCTTTTCCATCCGCGCGCTGGCAGCGCGCTCGCCGAACTGCCAGATCATCCTGATCGGCTCGGCGGAAGACGCCGGAATCGCCGATCACCTGGGGGGACTCCAGGTGCACGGTTTCTTCACCCACCCGCTCGATTTCGCAGCGCTGGTTGCCCGGGCATCCTTGCTCTCACGATTGGGTAACGATCATACCCTCGAGAACGTGCCCCTCGCGCTCAGTCGCTGCAGCGCGAAGGTCCTCGCTTACATGAGCACGAACTACCCGGAGTCGTTCAATCTCGACACGCTGGCTCGCGCCGTCGGCGCTTCTCCGGGCACGGTGGCACGCACGTTCTTGCACGACACGAAGCGGAGCCTGCGGTCGTTTCGCTGCCATGTCCGGGTCGAGGTGGCCAAGCAGCTGCTCGTGCACGAGGACTACAAGCTCGACCGTGTGGCCGAGATGACTGGATTCGTCGACGGGTCCCATCTCTCCCGGGTCTTTCGACTCCACACCGGGCGCTCTCCCGGGCAATACCGGATCGAAATCCGCTAGCCCCGCCCGAAGCTTGCGCGATCCACTCCGGAAGGGCGAGGCGACCTTCGTGCGCAAAGAATTGGACCCGTCGATCGTGTCAATTTCTAGCGGCGTCATCGAGCCCTGACGAGAGCCTGCAGCCGCTCTGCCGATTCGTACAAGAACCTGTGCAAATCCTACCTGGAATTTGAATATCAATGCATTGTCGGAGTCATTGCCCCCTCCTAAGGTGCACGCATTGGCGCGGAGGAGGAAATCGTCATGCCTGGATGGACATGGAGAGCCGTAGCAGCGGCGGTGGGCGTCTTGATCGTTTGGCAGGCTGGGTACGCCAAGGACGACGAACCAGCTGGGGGACACGCCTTCGGCGGCGACCGTGGTGATCGGGACGACCGCAAGGACCAGAAGGACAAGGATCAGGGCGACAACGCCTGTCGACCGAGAATGCCCTACAACCCGTATCCGCCCGGCATCCTCCCGGCGGATGTGGAGCCCGAGCTGGACAGGGTCCGGCGCGAGGTCCGATTCGTCTACAACCAGGCCCTCGCAGAGATGCGCGCATTGCAGCCCCTGACCCGGACGAGCAACCCTCCGACCATTCACGGCAACGGATATGCCGCAGTCCGGACCCTGGGAAAGCTGATGAATTTCGACGAGAACATCTCACCCTTCCGGAACGTTGCCTGCGCTTCCTGCCATATGCCGTATGCCGGTTTCAGCGGACCGATCCCGTCCGTCAATCTGACGACGGTCGCATATCCTGGATCGTTCCGTTTCCGCGCCGGCAAGCGGACCGCGCAGCGATACACGTATTCACCCAGGTTCCCGGTCCTCGAGTACAACGAGACGCAGGGTGCGTTCTTCGGCGGAAACTTCTGGGATGGGCGCTCGACCGGGTACTTGCTGCAGAGCGCCGACGCCGAGCAGGCCCAACATCCTCCGGTCGATCCCCTGGAGATGGCCAACCCGGACACGGCCTGCATCGCGTTCAAGCTTGCCCAGTCCGAGTACCGGAAGCTCTTCGAGGACATCTGGGGGCCGGGCTCATTCGACATCGACTTCCCCCGAGACACCGAGCAGATCTGCTGCACGCCTGGAGGAGCGGCGAGGTTCGGCACCAGCGTCGAGCCCGTTCGCCTGAGGCCGGAAGACCGGACCAAGGCGAACAGCGTCTACGATCACTGGGGACAGTCCATCTCCTTCTACGAAAGCTCGGCGGCCGTCAGTCCATTCACCTCGAAGTTCGATGCCTACCTCAAGAGCTCGTACACGCTGACTCCGGACGAAATGGCCGGCTACAACCTGTTCAAGGGCAAAGGCAACTGCAATTCGTGCCACCTCGACGGCCGGGGGACCACTCTCAAGCCCGGCCAGACCGACACCAGCATGCAAGCGGACACGGCTCCGCTCTTCACCTGCCTCGGCTTCGCCAATCTCGGCCTGCCGCTGAATCCCAGGGTGGCCTTCTACTATGAGACGACGCCGGACGCGTACGGGTTCACGCCCAATCCCCTCGGCTTCGCGTACCGCGATCTGGGACTGGGCGCGTTCCTGAGGAGCGGCTACGGCTCCGCTGACAATCCGAATGCGGACTGGGTCCAATTTGCGCCGCTTGCCGACGGCCAGATGCAGGTGTCGACCGCACGGAACGTAGCCATGACGCCTCCACAGTGTCCCACCACCGAAGCGCCGGGACCCTACTTCCAGAAGGAGTTCTTCCACAACGGATATATCAAGAGCCTGAAGCAGCTCGTCCATTTCTACAATACGCGCGACAGGTACTTCTTCCCGGTGACCTCGGGGCACTGCCCGCCGGGAAAGACCGAAAAGGTGGACTGCTGGCCGATGCCCGAGGTGCCGAACAACATCGACCATACCTTCGGCATGCTCGGACTGACGGATCACGAGGAGGACATGATCGTGATCTTCCTGCAGACGCTCACCGACGGGTTTACCAAACCCTACCCGAACCAGAATACCTACACAGGCAAGTGCATGACCGGCGGCTCGGCCTCGACCCAGGGCAACGAGTTCCTCATCCCGACCCCGCCGCTTCCGCCTTGCTCATCGCAGATCTGCGGTGTCTCGCCCCTGCCCTTTCCAAATCCGATTCCGTGAGGGCCGGGTGAGCTGAGCAAGCGAATGAACGTCAGGTCGCGCGCGAACGCATCTTGCGGCCCGCGCGCGACCCTTCATCTCTCGACCCGCTCGAACGACGATTGGAGCTTCCATGAATCGGGTTTTGAAACTGGCGATCGCGGCTGCCGCGGGCGGCCTGCTCTTGTCCTGGAACCTGGTCGAGGCCCAGGTCCCTGCTCCGGCGAAGAAGGCCGCGCGCGTCAACATCATCCAGGGGCCGGAGCTCGAATTGGCCAGGTACGGCCTGGTCATCATCCGGTGGACCACCAACAACCCTGGCGGCTCGGACATTCATTTCGGCGTCGTGCACTACGGTACGGATCCCAAGAACCTGAGCCAGACGGCGAGGTCCCAGATCAGGGTCAATCCCAATCATCCAGAGACCGTCTTCCGCGTGCGCCTGGTCGAGATGAAGCCGCGGACGACCTACTACTATCGAGTGACCGCGGAGGAGAGCAATGGGAAGAGCGATGGGGTGGAGAGTCCGGTCCGCCAGTTCACGACACCCGGACCCGGAGAGGAATACGCGGCCAACCCCGCCAGCCCAGTCCCGCCGTCGAGGTAGGGCTGCCTGTCAGCCTGCAGATTCGGCCGAGCCAGCCACCGCAGCGTGAAAGGCGTCGACCGTGCGCGCGGAGTACACGAGCGCCGCCCCAGCGTTGACCATCACCGCGATCCCGAGCGCATCGACGATCTCCGACGACGACGCTCCCTGCTTTCGCGCGAGTTCGACGTGCGTGGTGATGCAACCGTCGCAGCGCAGCGTCACCGCCACGGCGAGCGCCACCAGCTCGCGCGTCTTCGCATCCAGCGCAGACGTCGTCGCCCGCGAGGCGACCAGCATCTTGTAGCCCCGGGTCAGCTCCGGCGTCGATGGGGGCCCCGACCCAGCACGCAAGGGCCGTGCGCTATATTGCTCCACAGGGAGCCGTGGTCTAGGACGGTCCGCGGAATCCTCGAGCCGGTCGGAGAGGGGCCTCGGAGCGCCGTGGCCAGCGAGGGAGCGATGCATCCGGTGGAGATCTGGATCCCGCTGATCGTCGGGATCGGCGCAATCGCGGTGTCGGTCCTCTTCCTC
>DASQAU010000208.1:0-17785 GCA_035635595.1 Candidatus Eiseniibacteriota bacterium | reverse complement strand
ATCTTGGACTTGGCAAGCTTCGAAAACGGAACCGGGTAGTACACGACGTCGGCGCGGACGTCAGCCGTCGAGAACACCTCTTCGTGGACCACGACGCCGCCCGGTCGCACGGTCGTGAGGTCCTGGTGCCAGGTCGCCGGGTTGAAGGCGATGAGGATGTCGACCTTGTCGGAACGAGCCATGTGGCCTTCGGGGGTAACCCTCAGCTGATACCAGGTCGGCAGGCCTTCGATGTTGGAGGGGAAGACGTTTTTCGGGGCGACCGGGATGCCCATATGGAAGATCGCCCTGGTCAAAACCAGGTTGGCCGTCTGGCTTCCTGAACCGTTGACCGTGGCTGCCTGGATGGTGAGGTCGTTGATGATCTGCTGGGTCAATTTGTCTCTTTCTGCTGCGGAGTAAGGATTTTACGCGCCTGCAGCAGCCGGCCCGTATTCCTTAGAGTCCTCAGTCTGTGAAGGTCGCCATTCCCAAGGAACGTGCCACCGACGAGCGCCGGGTGGCACTCGTTCCCGACACGGCGGCCAAGCTCAAGGCAGCGTCGATGGACGTCAGCGTCGAGTCGGGAGCAGGCGCCGGCGCCTACATCGCTGACGAGGCATACGAGGCGGCCGGGGTCAAGGTGGTCAAGACAGCCGCGTCTTTGCTGGGTGATGCGGACGCAGTGCTGAAAGTCCAGGCCCCCTCAACGGACGAGGTCGCCCTGCTCAAAAGCGGGTCGGTGCTGATCAGCTTTCTCCAGCCGGCCACGCAGGCTGATGTCGTGAAGGCGCTGGCCAAGCGCGGCGTCACGGCGTTCAGCCTCGAGCTGCTGCCTCGCATCTCGCGAGCCCAGTCGATGGACGCGCTCTCGTCACAAGCGTCGGCCGCGGGCTACAAGGCGGTCCTGATGGCAGCGGGCCGCCTCGGCAAGTTCTTCCCGATGATGATGACCGCGGCCGGCACAGTCGCTCCCGCGCGTGTGCTGGTGATGGGCGCCGGCGTTGCGGGGCTCCAGGCGATCGCCACCGCCCGAAGGCTGGGTGCGATCGTCTCCGCCTATGACGTACGCCCCGCCGTGAAGGAAGAGGTCCAGTCGCTTGGCGCCACCTTCATCGAGCTGGCCCTGGAGGGCCAGCAGGGAGAGGGCGGGTACGCGCGAGAGCAGTCCGAAGAGTTCCTGCGCAAGCAGCGCGAGCTGATCGGCGAGCACGTCGCCAAGTCAGACGTGGTGATCACCACGGCGGCTGTGCCGGGCCGCCACGCGCCGCTGCTGGTCACCGGCGACATGGTGATGGCGATGCATCCAGGCTCGGTGATCGTCGACCTTGCCGCTGAGACCGGAGGCAATGTGGAGCTGACCCAGGCTGGAAAGGATGTCGACGTCGGCGGCGTCACCATCATCGGCACCCGCAACGTGCCGTCGACGATGCCGCTGCATGCGAGCCAGCTTTTTGCGCGCAACGTCATGAACCTCCTCGTCCACCTGGTCAAAGACGGCGCGATCACTCTGGATTTTCAGGACGAGATCACCAAAGGCAGCTGCGTCACGCACGGCGGCGAGATCGTTAACGAGCGCGCCAAGCAGCTGGTGTCGCCAGCCACATGAGCAACGAGCTGCTGAACGAGATCACGTTCTTCGTGCTCTCGATCTTCGTCGGGATCGAGGTGATCTCCAAGGTGCCGACCATCCTTCACACCCCTTTGATGTCGGGTACGAATGCGATACACGGCATCATCCTGGTGGGCGCGATCGTCATCGCGGCCGGCGCCAGCTCGCCGGTGACGATCGCCCTCGGCCTGGTGGCGGTGACACTTGCGACCACCAACGTGGTGGGTGGGTTCGTGGTCACCGACCGGATGCTCGAGATGTTCAAAGGCCGGCAGGCGCAGAAACAAACGACGCCGACGAAATGAGGACCGCCATCTCTCTGGCCTATCTCGTCGCCGCGGTCCTCTTCATCGTGGGCCTGAAGCAGCTCAGCTCGCCGAAGGGCGCTCGCAACGGGAACTTCATCGCGGCGGCCGGAATGGTGATCGCGCTGGTCGCCACGTTGCCGCTGCTCAACTTCACGTCTGCGGGCGTGACCATCATCCTGATCGGCATCGTCATCGGTACTGCGGTCGGTGCTGTTGGCGCAAGGATGGTGAAGATGACGGCGATCCCTCAGATGGTCGCCCTCTTCAACGGCGTGGGTGGCGGCGCCGCAGCCCTGGTGGCTGTCGCCGAGCTCCTCCGGATGGGCCAGCACCCGGCCTTCACCGAAGCTTTTCCAAGCATCTTCAGCATCGTGATCGGCTCGATCTCGTTCGCCGGCAGCATGGTTGCTTTCGCCAAGCTCCAGGAGCTGATGACCGGAACCCCGATCACCTACCCGGGCCAGCAGGTCGTGAACGGAATCCTGGCCGCGGCGATCTTTGGCTTTGTGATCGCGGTCCTGGCTGTCGCCTCCGTTCCCTTCTCGTTCATCGCGCTGATGGTCCTGGCCCTGGTCCTCGGGGTCGCATTCGTGCTCCCGATCGGCGGCGCCGACATGCCGGTAGTGATCTCGCTGCTCAACGCCTTCACCGGCCTCGCCGTCGCGGCCAGCGGGTTCACGCTCAACAACTTCGCCCTGATCGTGGCGGGAACTCTCGTCGGAGCTTCCGGCAGCCTGCTGACAAAAATGATGAGCGACGCGATGGGCCGTTCCCTGGCGAACGTGTTGTTCGGCGCCTTCGGCAAGTCGCACGCCGGCGCTGCAGCCATCGCCGGCAAGGAGGGCCGCAGCGTTCGATCTGGTTCGGCCGAAGACATCGGAACGCTGCTCGCCTACTCCCAGCGTGTGATCATCGTGCCGGGCTATGGGCTCGCCGTCGCCCAAGCCCAACACGCAGCGCGAGAGCTCGCGGAGCTGCTCGAACGGCGCGGGGTCGAGGTGAGCTATGCGATCCATCCTGTCGCTGGTCGAATGCCCGGCCACATGAACGTCCTGCTCGCCGAGGCCAACGTGCCATACGAGCAGCTCAAAGAGATGGATGAGATCAATGACGAGTTCAAGAACGCGGACGTCGCGCTGATCGTCGGCGCCAACGATGTGGTCAATCCTTCGGCGCGCAATGCGCCGGGCAGCCCGATCTACGGCATGCCGATCCTCAACGCCGACCAGGCCAAGAACATCATCTTCATGAAGCGTTCGATGCGGCCTGGTTTTGCCGGCATCGACAACGACCTGATGTACGACCCGAAGACCGTCATGTTCTTCGGCGACGCGAAAGACTCACTGACAAAGTTGGTGGCTGCGGTCAAGGCTGCGGCGTAGGATCCCTCGAAATAAATCGTGATCAATGCCATGTGGAGCCTAAGGCCGGATTTATTCCGGCCGTCACCCACGCGTGCCACTTACCAAGCACAACCCCACGTGGCCGAGGAGCAGAGGGGTTCCGTAGGGGAGGACATCTGTCCTCCCCTAGGAAAGAAACGAGCCTCCTGCCGTCTGGCAGGAGGCTCACGCCGCGAAGAGGGTGTGGTGCCCCGAATGCTAGGCCCGGTCCTCACATTACGTTAGTGGCCCGGCCACAAATACCTGACAGCCGCGTTGTGGTCACTAGAATGCCCGGCGTGGACGACCGAGCCGTTCTCCTGGTCACGGTGGCTTTGTTGACCGTCTACACGAGCGGCATCGGTGGAACGACCGCCGCAGCGATTGGAATCCGGGATGCTTGGCGGCGGCAGAAGCGGACGGTCCCAGACCTCGATCCCAGGCGCGGGGAGGTGATCCTGGCCGCGCCCGCCCTGCCGAGTGCCTTTCGTGTGCTGCGCGTCGTGGGATGGGTCGCGTTCCCGATCGCCCTGGTGCTCGCGCTCTTCGCCAACCTCAACTATCCATGGCTCGCGCCGACGACGGTCATCCTGATGGTCGGACTCAACGCCTTCTACTTCACGGCCATGCGCGGCCTGGGCGAGCAGCTGACGCTGACGACTGACGGATTCCGGCTCGGCCGCGCAGATGACGCGCGCACCGTGCGCTGGGTTCACGTGACAGACTTCATGGGCGCGCACATCGGTCCGTTTCGCGCCATGCGCATGTCCGAGGGCGAGGACTGGCAGGACCCGAACGCACTGCCGAATGTGATTTTCTACCGCCTGAACCGCGCGCTGGTTCGACCGAAGAAGTCGCTGATGCGGCGATTCACGGGCCTGACCTACTTCGATGGCATCATCCGCAACACGTTCGGGGTGTCCACCCAGCAGCTCCTGCAGGCGATGCGCACCTGTCACCGCCTCGCGCTGGAAGCAGAGGCCCCGCACATGTTCCGCAAGAAACCAACCGATGAGGCGGTCGCCAATCGCGACGCTTGACCAGGCTGTGAGATTATCGAGCGATGGTTGGAGAGCTCGCGCCGGTGAAGGTCGATTTCAAAACCGCTGGCGCGGATTTCTGGAAGCGCTATCACACGTATCGGCGGCTGAGGCACGAAGAGTCTCGCCCGGACGATCCCCTTCGCCCTGATGACGTTGAGGAGATACGGCTGAAGCGCGACAGCCCATTCGATATCAACTACCGCTACGAGATCGCCAGAGACGGCGTGCTCCTCAGCTGGTTCTGGGGCTCAACCAGCAAGCCGGGAACCCCGGGCCATGAATCCAACAAACATCTCTTCTGGGGCGATCTCTACGTGCGCCCAGATCATCGCCGGCAGCGCATCGGGGCATCCTGGCTGCCCATGGTCGTGGAGCTCATGGACACGCACGGTTGCACCGTCGCCGGCTTCGAGGCCGAAGAGGTTTCCGGCCATGCGTTCTTGAGGTGGGTTGGCGCCGAGGCCAAGCTCACAGGCGCTGAGAACCGCCTCAAGGTCGCTGACGTCGACTGGTCGTTGGTCAAACGCTGGATCGATGAAGGCCCCCGGCGCTCTCCGCAGACCAGGCTCGAGGTGTATGACGGGCCGATACCCGAGGCGATGCTGGAAGACTTCGCGCCGCAGCTGACCAGCATGCTCAAGACCATCCCATTCGAAAATCTCGACATCGGCGAGATCCTGGTTACGCCTGAGCACATCCGTGATTGGGATGCGCGGTTCGCTCTCACGGGTGTGCTCCAGCACACGGTGCTGACGCGCGAGCCCGACGGCGTGATCTCCTCACTGACCGACACATGCTGGGACCCGAGCCGCCCCACCATCATCGAGCAGCGATTCACCGGGGTGCGGCCCGACGCGCGTGGCCGCGGCCTTGGCAAGTGGATCAAGGCCAAGATGCTCGCGCACATGCACGAGCTCTATCCGATGGCTGAGTGGGTGGTGACCGACAACGCCGGCTCCAACGCGCCGATGCTGGCGATCAACATGAAGATGGGCTTCAAGCAGTACCGGGAAGGCAGCGAATACCAGATCGGCCGCGACGCTCTGGCCGCTCGACGAAGGGCTATCGCCGCAGGCTGACCGCTCAGGCCTTCGCTTGACGGCTCCTCTGGATGCTGCGCACCAGCAGGACGATCCCGATCACGACCAGGAGGCCTGGCAGCGCCGCCTTGCCGAAGATGCCGTAGTCCATGTCGCTGATCCCGAGGATGGACTCGAACAGAACGAATCCGATCATGAAGATCAGGGCGCCGACGAAGATCAGGGTGCGGCCCCGTTTCAAGGCCACGAGATCGCGGTCGCGCAGCGCCTGAAGGTACATGCCCAGCCCGACTCCAAACGGCACGATCAGCGACCAGGCGAATGCCCAGCTGGGCCAGTCGCCAGTGCTGTGCGAGTAGGCGAGCAGGAGGCCCAGCATGGTCACGATGCCCCCAGGTATCGACGCGCCTTGCCCGCCGCCCAAGAACCCGACCACGAGCAGCGTCAAGCCGGGGATGATTACGAAAAGAGGCCACCCGTACTGCGTCAGGTCGATGTCGAGCGCGACCACTCCAAGCGCGAAGAGACCGACCACGACGAGCACGATGCCGAGCGCCGCGCTGGAGCCCCAGCCACGCCGTCGTTCGGCCTGAGACCTGGCCGACAGCGGTGGCGGTGGCGGCGGCGCCGCAAGGATCGGGACGGACTCCACCGCCACCGGTTCCGCGGTTTCGACCGCCGCCTCGGAGGCCTTCTCGGCCACCACGGGTTCCGTCACGACCTCGGGGGTCTCCGCCGCAGGCGGGTCGTTCCATTTGGGCGCGAAGATATCCGGGCTGCCGGCCAGGAGGTCCGGGCTGACGTGCGCCATGTCCTCTTTGGCGGCGGAATCGTCGGCCGCAGAGGAGGCGTCTTCGTCACCGGCTTTCTGTTCGGGTGCCCCGGCCGGCGTCTTACCGAGGCTGGTGCGCTTTCGCTTGCTCATGTGGCCACAGCTTAACCGCCTCCAACATTCGCAGCTTTCCTTAAGGATTTGCGCCCGTGTCGGCGCAGAGCGGGACTCAATTCACGATCCTGAACATGGGGTTCACCGGTCCGTTTCCACGGCCCACCTCGAGCGAACTCTCGATCGCGGCGGTGATGAATGCTTTGGCCTCGTGAACGGCCGCGAGGGTGTCGGATCCCTTGGCCAACCCCGCCGCCATCGCCGCGGAGAAAACGCAGCCGCTGCCATGTGTGTTCCGGGTGGCCACGCGCGGGCTCTGAAGCTCGACGACCTGGTCCCCATCGAAAAAGTGGTCGATCGCAAGGTGCTCGTCGGCGTGGCCGCCCTTGACGACTGCGGCGCGGGCTCCAAGCGAGACGAGGTCGCGCGCCGCCTGGCGGCGCTCGTCGAGCGTTCGGATCGGCCTGCCGAGCAGCACCTCGGCTTCGGGGAGGTTCGGCGTGACCACCGCGGCCAACGGAAGGAGCTGCTGGCGAAGCGCGACGACCGCGTCGTCCCGCAGAAGCCGCGCGCCGCCTTTCGCCACCATGACCGGGTCGACGACCAGGTTCCTGATGCCGTAGTGCTGGATCGCGCGGGCGACCACGTCGATGATCTCAGCGCTGGCGAGCATGCCTGTCTTGGCCGCCTGCACACCGATGTCCTGCATCACGGCGTCGATCTGCGCGGAAACAAGGGCCGCCGGAATTTCCATGATGTCGTTGACACCGAGCGTGTTCTGCGCGGTGATCGCAGTGACGGCCGATGTGCCGTGTACGCCCAACACGGCGAACGTCTTCAGGTCCGCCTGGATTCCCGCTCCTCCGCCGGAATCCGAGCCAGCGATCGTGAGCGCGATCGGTAGTTTCACGTGGACCTCACACGCTGACCAGTCCAGTAAACAGCCGCCGCGACGGCGATGCTGACGAGGCCGCTCACGTCCGCTCCGTGCAGCGCGCTGACCAGACCGCCGTTGAAGAAGCCATGTGCGGGGACAAGGTTGCTGAACAGGTTGTCGTAGTTCACGAACAGAAGGCTGACCGCGGTGCCGGCGAGCCAGGCGGTCAGGGCCAGGCGGGGCTTGGGTTGGCGCTCGAAGAGAAACAAGCTGAGCAGCACGACCGCCGCCCAGGCCGGGGCCCAGAGGTACGTGAGAATGAGGAAGTCTTCGTACGCGACATGGAAGTCGCTGATCAGCACTGCGTAAGCGGCTAGCGAAGCGCCGAGAACCCCACATCCCAGCGCCGTCTGCCACCGGCGCAGCCGGATCCCCATCGCCAGCGAGACCAGCCCGGCTGTGTAGACGTCGAGGTAGTTGGCCCAGATCTCGCCAACCACCACGAACAAGAAAAACGGAACGGCAACCCATACGGGAGCGTGTGCGCTGATGACGGCGAGCACGCCCTGGTCGCCGGCGAGCTTGACGTCGATCGTCGGCAGCAGCAGGCCGAACAGCCCGAGCAAGAGCATCGGCAGCGTGACCCCCACCACCGGCCAGAAGGTGACGGCGCGCGTGCGGCTGGAGGCGGGGAGATAGCGCGAGTAGTCGCTCGCGAAGGGATACCAGGACGCGACCAGCGCAAAGCACGTCATCAATCCGAGGACGAACGCGCCCGGGTAATCGGCGCCCGACGCACTGGCGCTGAGGCTCCAATGAAACTGGGGAGCCAGGAAGACGAACAGGGCCAGAGAGAGTCCCGCGAAGAGGATCGCGCCGTATGTCTCGAGCACCTTGATCGTCTGGTGGCCGAAGATCGCGACGGCGACGCTGATCGCCGCGATCACGATGACGAGGCCGAACGTCACCCACCGATTGCCTGACCCGATGAGCTGCGCCCCAGCCTGCGCTGCGATCACGCAGTCGACGGCGAACCAGCCGATGGCCAGAAAGAGGGTGAGGGCGGCGCCCAGGTAAGAGCCCCTGAGACCGAAGATCCGCCGCGTGTAGACGATCTGCGGCTGACCCGAGCGAGGACCGGTGTTGCTGAGCAGGCCGAGGATTACCGCCGCGGCAACTGTTCCAAGCGTCGTCGCCAGCAGGCCGTCCCACACGCCGAGCCCGTAGTACGTCGTCAGAAGGCTGGCCGTGAAGAGGCTGGCGTAGTTGACAAACGCGCCTGCCCACAGGAAAGCAAGCTCCCGCGGCGCGCCGTGCCTCTCGGCGGCGGGAACCGAGTCGATGCCGCGGCTCTCGACCTTGCCGAAAGAATCCGAATCGACGGCCTGAGCGGCGATGTCGCTCATCGATCTCCCTCCGCTGGCATTACCCAGTTCAGGTTCATGCGGTCGGCGCTACCGCGCCCTCTCAGCCCGCTTTCACGAGCTCCCGCTACGGATCGATCTTACCCGGGTTACGACTCGCGCCATGGGGCGGGGAGGAGGTACGCGAGGATGCGGTAGACGTTGGGGTTGAGCGCCAGCCCGATGTGGCTTCCGTTCACCTCGACCGCATTGACGTCTGGTCGCAGGCACGCTTTCCAGTTGACGACGCCGTCGGAGCGGGAATAGATCGAGGTCGTGGGCACGCGCGGCGCGGCGGCCAGGTCTCGCAGGAAGCGGGCCTCGACTGAGGCAGGGTGCCCGTACCGGAAAACGTTGTAGATGTGCGCCGCGCGCACGCCGGCCATCGTGAGCGGGTGGACGTCGAACGGATCCTGCAGAGGCGACCCGAGCGTGATCACCTGCTCGACCAGGTCCGGCTTCCTGTGAGACAGCACCTTGGCGAGCACGCCGCCGCGGCTGTGTCCGACCACGGATACGCGCGCGCCTGTCTTCCGGTTGAGCTCGATGAGAGCATCGATCAGCGGCCGGAGCATCACCTCCGAGTAGGTGACATTGAAGGTGACGCCGGCCACCCTCGGCCGGTATCCGATCCGCCGGAGCCATTGAAACGGCGTGTGCAGCGTCCAGTCTCCCGCGAGGAACCCAGGTACCAGCATGACGGGCTTTCCGAGACCCGGCGGGACCTCGACCCCACGGAAGACCGGGTCGCGGATCAGGCGGAGGTATTCGAGGTAGACCCGGCTCTCGAGCCACATGGGCGGTATCGGATCCCAGCGACCCATTCGCCGAAGGTCACGCCCCATCGAGGCGACCATTCCACGCCGGCTGCGACGTCTGTCGTGAGGAACTTCTCGGACGCTTGCCACAGTGATGCTTGAGCGTTTCTCCGTTACGAAACCGCGGCGGTCTTATGGCGCAACGCGTCAATCCTACGCGACGGGATGACCCTGCGCGAGCATTCCAGCAGCCATTCGTATCAGGACGTCCGCGACCCCCGAGAGTGAACGCCTGCCGCCCTTGTGCAGCCGGTCGAAAGCCTGGAACGAGGTCAGGATCCCGATCACGTCCTCCGCTTCCTTGATCGAGCAACCCGGCCTGAGATGGTCGCCGGCCGCGAGCTGCTCTGCCAGGGTGCGGTCGAGCTCGGAGTCTTCTCCAGACCACGAACCGTGATCCTGAAGCCGGCGGTAGAGCCCGGGATTGGCGGCCCAGGTGGCGCAGGCCTGGGCGATTCGTGATCTCAGCCGCTCGCGCGGATCCGAATCAGTCTCGTTGGCCGGCATCGCATGGGTCGGCCGGGCGTCCGCTGTTAGAGCCTGGAGCAGCCGCGTCTTGGAGCCGAACTGGTTGTAGATGGTGATCCGTGAGACGCCTGCTCGTTCGGCCACCTTGCCAACGCTGGAGCCGGGACCAAGCTCGGTCACGAGGTCGCGCGCCGCGGCGAGGATGGTCGATCGGGTGCGGTCGGCCGCTTCGCGCCGCCGGCCGAGACGGTAGGCTCTCGGGCTCACAGCTTTAGATTAACAAACTGACTGTTCAATTAAATGGAACAGCCGCTTTCAGATTCAACCAACGCTGATGTCCGACCCTGGTGGGCGGACAACCTACCATCGCAGGCTGTGAAGCTCTGGGACCCGCTCGCGCTGCGCGAACTGTCGGCGCTGCTGCGCGACCCGGTCTTTCGCGGCCGCGGCGTGCCCCGAGGGGACGGGCGGCCCGTGATGCTGATTCCGGGATTCCTCTCCGGTGACTGGTCGCTCCGCATGATGCACAGCTGGCTCGACCGCATCGGTTACAAGAGCTATCTGTCGGGCATCAACTTCAACGTCCAACACTCGGAGCGCCTCCTCGCCGGCCTGCGGCATCGGCTCCTTGAGATCGAGCGAGAGACGGGATCGCGAGTCAGCATGGTCGGACACAGCCGAGGCGGCCTGCTGGCCAAGGTGCTGTCGCAGCGCAGGCCGCAGAGCGTGGAGCAGGTGATCGCACTGGGTGCTCCGCTCGCCGACTGGACTGACCTGGCCTCGATGACACACCACGCGGTGGGGGTGGTCAGGACCGCCAACGAGATCGCGTACGGCCGCAGGTTCAACGCCGAAGGACGTTTTTCGCACGACTTGAGCCTGCCGCCGATCGTGCCGACGACTTCGATCTACACGCGCTCAGACGACGTGGTGAACTTTCGCTCGTGCCTCCGACCCGATATCCCGGCGATCTCTGTTTGGGGCAGCCATAACGGTTTGGTGATCAACCCCGAGGTATACCGCTTGTTGGGCCGTCTGCTGGCGCGTCCTCGCCGCTCCGTTGGGTTGCCGGCCTGATCGCGGCGGCGATCGCGCTGGCGCTGGCTGCTGCCGTGCTCCACGGCACGTGGAACGTCCTCATCAAGGTGAGCGGCGACCCGATGGCCACGTTTCGAAGCGCAACCATCGCGGCCGCCCTGATCGTCACTCCGCCGACCGCAGTCGTGTGGCTCCTGGCCGGTCGGCCTGGCCTCTCGGCCGCCGCCGCGGGATGGTGCCTGCTCTCGGTCACACTTGAGCTGGCCTACCTCTGGCTCCTGTCAACCGCCTACCGCCGTGGCGAGCTGTCGGCCGTCTACCCGATCGCGCGTGGGTCGGCTCCCCTGCTTGCCGTCGGCGCCGGCCTGGGCCTGCTCCATGAAAGGCTGAGCGGAGTGCAGCTGACGGGCGTGGCGCTTCTGCTGCTGGGCATCCTGACCGTCACCTTTTCGCAGGCCAGCGGCCGCGCGACGATCCCGGCGCTGCTCACCGGCGTCTCGATCGCCGCATACACGGCTGTCGATCGCATCGGCGTTCGCCTGTCAACCCCATGGCTTTACGGCTGGCTGCTCGTTGTGCTGCTCGCGGTGAGCGTGCCCGTCTCGATGTGGCTCGCGGACAGGTTGGCCGCCACGAGGGGTGCGGTGGCGGCGGCAGCAGGCGCCCCGCCTACAGCGCCCGGGCTGGGTCAGGCCGTTGTGATCGGACTGTTCATGTGGGTTGGCTATCTGCTGGTGTTGTGGGCTTTGAGCCTGGCCCCCATCTCGGTCGTCGCGCCGGTGCGTGAGACGGCCGTGGTCGGGGTGGCGGTCTGGGGGGTGTGGAGACTGCGGGAAACCAGGGGCGCGGCGATGAAACTCTCGGGTGCGCTGGCCACCCTGGTGGGGGTCGCTCTGCTCGCTCTCTAATCATCAGGAACAGCTGCAGCCCGGGTGGTAAGGTAGATCAGTCGCCCGGATGGCGGACGATGTGCGCCGCGGTCGTCGAATCTTCTCGAAAGGGCCCGCGCGTTCGCGACATTTTCTTTCGAGAAGGAGTAAGGGGAGATGCCGACAGGCACCATCAAGAAGTTGGTCTCCGACCGCGGATTCGGGTTCATCGCAGCCGAGGACGGGCGCGAGTATTTCTTCCACCGTACGGGCCTTGACTCGAGCGTGAACTTCGACTCGCTGGCGGGCGGGGAGCGGGTCAGCTTCGAAATCGAGCCGAGCCAGAAGGGCCCGCGCGCGAACCGCATCAAGCTCGCGTAGAAGTCATGGCGATGCCGGTCGCGGGGTAGCGGCCGGCTTTTTGTTTCCGTGAAGGCCGAAGCCGACTCGTTTGAAATCGTCCCTCGCGGCGATTACTCGCTCGAGGAAGGCGCCAAATTCATTGGCGCCTGGCACCATGCGCCGTCAGAAGGCGGCGGGCCGGAAGGGCACCTTCACCTTGCATTCCTGACCGACGGCGACTGGACGCCCGTCGGAGTTTGCCTGAGGCAGGAGCAGGCAGGCCACATCCTCGGGACCGTTTACGGCGACGCGCGTGCGGGGCTCGTCGTCAAGCAGGTCGAGCGCATCCTCAGCCTGGACGTCGACGGCGGCGGATGGGCGGCGGTCGCGCGACGCGACCCTGTCGTGGGCAAGCTCCAGCGCATGTTTCCCGGATTCAGGCCGGTCAACTGGTCGAACGCTTATGAAGCAGCTGCCTGGTGCATCGTCTCGTCGCGCATCTCAATGCGCCAGGGCCAGGGCGTCAAAGAGCGCATGTCACTTGAGCTGGGTCGACGGATCGAGATTCACGGACACGCGCTCTGGACGTTTCCGGGTCCGGCTCAACTGGCCCATCTCGAGAAGTTTCCGGGCTTGTTCGGTCGCAAGGTCGAGTATCTGAACGCGCTCGGGCGCGCCGCCCTTTCCGGGGAGCTCGACACCGAGACGCTTCGCGCGATGCCACGGGATGAATCGCTGAAGAGCCTGAAGAGGTTGCCCGGAATCGGTGAGTTCGGGTCGCAGCTCGTGCGCCTGCGGGCGTTGAGCGCCGTGGACGAGCTTCCGACCCAGGAGCCGCGCCTGATGGGCGCCTTGCGAACCGCGTACGGCCTCCCGCGCGACCCTGACCTGACGACCCTCGAGCAGCTATCCGAAAAGTGGTCGCCGTACCGGATGTGGGTTTGTGTTTGCCTGAGACGGACGCTAGAAGGCGGCGCCGGGATGACGCATTCAAGCGCGGCCAAAGAGTCTTAACAGGCTGGGTTGGCAATAATTTTTTGAAGCGGTAGCCTCACCCCAGGTGTCGCTGGTGGGGGTGGGACCAGCAAGAGGAAGGGTGGGACCCGCCAGGGGTCTGTCTACCGGCTCAGCGTGAGGCGCTGCGCACCAGCATCATCGCCGCCGCCCAGAGAAGCGAGCCGGCGATGAGCAGCACCCACATCGTCCATGTGATCAGCGAGACCTCGACCAGCGCGCCGAAGATGCACATCGTCGCGGCGCCGGCGAGCAGAAACGCACCGGGAAAGAGAATCCACGCCGAGTACCAGGGCGGCTGCACCCTGTCACCGCGATCGAAGAGCTTTCCCGCGCCGAACACCAGCGCGGAGGCGGCTACTGCGGGCACGGCAAGGCCGATCGCCCACCGGAGCTCGACGGTGCCGGTGGCGGCGCCAAGCAGGGGCTGAACGCCGGCCGCGGCCAGGGCAGACGGCACGGCAAACGCCAACAGGCGCAGCATCGCGCTCGCCGGGGGCACTAGGAGGTGGGCCTGGAGATGCCGACCGGATCTTTGGCGTCTAGGCAGCCCATCTGCATCGTCGCCTTCTGCGCTCCTCGCTCACGCATCAACGGATGCGCTCGCTCCGGTGCTCGGCGGCTCCTCCCATCTGGGCCGCCGATCCGCCAAATCTCTCGGCCGGCCCTCCAGTCCCACCTCTAGGAGCCAGGAAGCGGTGGGACTTGCGCGGGCAAGGTGAAAACCGGCAGCGTATGGAGAACGCCAAGCTGAACGTCGCGATAGTCGGCTGGCTGCGACAGCTGGGTCATGAACGACTCGTTGAACGCTTGGGCACGCTCCTCCAAGCCGGCAGTGGTGGTGATGCCCCCGGCATAAGGCTGGCGCGGCAGTCCGGAGTAGAGGTCCGTCGAGTTGTAGAAGTCAGCGTTGCCATAGACCGAAGTCGCGGCATACGAGTAGATCGCGACGCCGAGGGTCTGGTTTCCGCGCGCGGACGGCGCGAGTACCCGCCGAATCTGCGCCAGCGAGTCGTCCGGGTAGTTCAAGAAGGCGCCCATCCCTGTCACCACTCGATTGGCGAAGCCCGAGTCCTTCTCAAAGTTCAGCCATCGATCGAACCAGCCCTTCTCGCGGCCGATCCAGTCGCTGTCGTAGTTCATCGGTACGCCGAAGTCGATGTAGCCCTTGGCGAGCCAGCTGCTCCAGTCCTGAAAGACCGACGTGTACGCAGACGTGTAGATCCAATCGCCAGGGGTCGCGGGTCCCCCACCGAAGCAGATGAGTGCGGCGCTGAGCTTGACCGACGGCTTCTGCTGCTGCAGGTCGGCGTGCAGGTCGCGCACGAACGCAGTCACGCGGTCGCGACGCCAGGCCTGCCACCGGGGATCCTCAGGAGCAGGCGTGCCGGTCGTGCCGGTGTCGTGCTTGTACTGCGCAAGTGAGGTGGGCGTGTAGCCCCACGTCGCGCCCGGGTAGCGGACGAAGTCCATGTGCACTCCGTCGACGTCGTAGTTGCGCGCGACGTCCATGAAGATCTTGTGCGTGTACGCCTGCACGTCAGGATTGCCGGGATCGAGGTATCCACCGGTCGCGCCGTCGTTGGTGACGTTGACCCAGTCTCCGTGCTTTCGATACACGCCGCTTTCCTGTCCGGCGAAGAACGTGTTGAGCCACGCGTGCACCTCGATCGAAGGTCTTGACGCGTGCGCGAGCTGGATGAGATATGCCAGCGGATCGAACCCGCGAGACCCGGCGATGTCAACTGCGCGGGGTTCCTCATAAGACCGGTTGAAGTACGCGTCGCCTCTCTTGCGCACCTGCACGATCAGCACGTTCAAATTTGCTCGGTGGGCGTCGGCGACCAGCTTCTCAACCTGCGCCCGTGACTTGATGCCGTCGTTAAACGCGTCCACCCACATGGCCCGGTACTGAGGTGGTCCGTAGACGATCGGAGGCTCGGGCGTCGGCGAAGCGATGGGAGAAGGGGATGCGGGCGGCGTCGGCGACGTGGCGACGGCGGCTTGTGGGCCGGGCCCGCACCCGCTGAGGACGACCATCAGAAACAGGGCCCGAGCGAGATTCAGTCTCAAGCGATCCCGAACAACACGTGGTTTCGGCCGGTGGTCTCGATCTCGCCAGGGTGCGCGCGCCGCAGAGTTGCAATCGCATCCTCGGTGAATCGCTCGCGACGGTCGGCGTCGACATCATCCAGCCGCGCCGCGCAGTCCCACCAGCTCGTGAACATCGACACCATCTGCTCCGCCGAGGCCCAGCGCACGGTCTCCTCGATCACCTCAACGTCGGCCGACGCGAATCCTGCGTCGAGCGCAGCCCGAGCGAGTTGTTTCGGGTCGGCGATGACATCTCGGGTGGGCTTCTGGTCGACGGCGCGCGGCGCAGGGCCAAGCCAGCGATCGACCACCTCTTCCAGGACCATCCAGACCGAAGCCACCGTCCTTTCGACCGGGACGCTCGCCGCGAACCTCGCGTTCGGACGCAGCACGCGTCGCGCCTCACCAAGCGCTGCGGCCAGCTTGGGCACGAACTGAAGGCCGTGCCCGCAGGCGGCAGCGTCGAAGGACTCGTCCTCGAATGAGAGCTGCTCGATGTCCATCACCTCAAACCGCGAGTTGGGAGTGCCGGCTGCTCTGGCCAATTCGATCATTCCTGGAGCGAGGTCCACGCCAACCACCTCGCCGCCTGGGGTGACCTGCAGCGCGAACCGCCGGCTCAGCGTGCCCGGTCCGCAGGCGAGGTCCAGCACGCGCATTCCGGGCTGCGCGGCGACGAGCTCGATGACCCGAAGCCGGCCGAGCGCCTCACCGCGCTCCATGACGTCCTCGAGGCGCCGCTCATAAGCGAGCGCGTGGCGGCTGAACACAGCCGGAAAGAGGTCCTTTGACTTCAAGGGCTGAGATTGTGCCACTCTCGCTCGAGCCACCTGGCTGTTCGCAGCGTCTCGACGTTTGTTTTGCCCACCACCTGCATCCCGACCGGGAGCCCGGACGCCGGCGCGGGAAGCGTGACCACCGGCTGGCCTGTGGTGTTGAAGGGACGCGTGAACCGCGTCAGCGGTTCCCGCACCTCGTCGCCCGCCTCGATGCGGGGGGCCACGATCCCGGTCGCAGGCAGCAGCAGCGCGTCGATTCCTGCCATCGCCTGCTCGACCTCCTTCACCAGCCGCGAGCGCTCTCGCATCGCTGCGACGTAATCGACGCCGGGGACACCAAGGCCTCGCTTCAGGTGAGCCAGGACGTCCGCGCCGTACTTCTCCGGACGTTCGGCGACCCAGCGGCGGTGATAGGTGGCCGCCTCGACCAGCAGTATGGTCAGCCCGACCTGGAAGAGGCGGTCGCGATCGACAAATTCGATCTCTTGCAGTCCGCGCGAAACCATCCGCCACGCGCGTTCAGTCGGCTCGTCCAGGTCGTAGATCCATCCCCGGGGCACGGCGACACGAGGTCGGCGCAGGATGTCCGTCGACGCCGCCTCACCGGACATCATCGAGAACGCTCGCGCAACCGAGGCCACGTCCGGCGCCAGCGGGCCCAGCGTGTCGAGGGACCAGGCGAGCGGGACGACGCCGCCGATGTCGATGCTGCCGAGCGCCGGCTTGAAGCCGACCACGCCGCAGAGCGACGCCGGAACCCGGATCGACCCGCCTGTGTCACTGCCGATCGCCCAGTCGCACATGCCGGCGGCCACCGCCACCGCCGAACCGCCTGACGATCCGCCGGCCACTCGCGTGGGGTCATGGGGGTTGCGTACGGCCCCGTAATGCGGGTTGTTGCTCGTCACGCCGAAGGCGAACTCATGCAGGTTCGTCTTGCCGACCATCACGCAGCCCTGGTGCCGGAGTCGCTCTATAACCGGAGCATCGCGCTCCGCCGGCTCGTTCGGAAGGATGACGCCCCCCGCGGTGGTGACCATGCCGGCCACGTCGACCAGGTCCTTGACCGCCACCACAGTCCCGGCGCCGTCCTCGTCTGAGATCGAGATGAAGGCATGCAGGTCGGCTTGCTCTTCGATGCGCCTGCGCGCCTCACGCAACTCCATATGCCAATTCTCAGGTCTCTTATGAGGCGCGGGGAGTTATCCTCCGACACTGATGTCAGCGACGGCCGGTTCCCTCACAGCCACGCTCGCCTGGAACAAGGTCGATGTGCTGACCCAGTACCAGCGGATCACAGCCGAGATCCAGGTCAGGGCTCGCCTGCGTGAGACCATGAACGATCCCGAGCCGCTCTTCCACCTCCGCAACGTGAGCGCGGAGCCGCTGCTGCCAGGTGCGGTACCTCTCAATGGCGTGCCGGAGGGGCTGTTCAACAAGGCCATGGTCGGCGGAATTCGCACGATCGAGCCTGAGCCCCCGCTGCCCGACCAGGTGATCGAGATGATCCGCCGGTACGTGATGTTTCAGGCCGCGACGTTCATGGTCACAGGCGCTGCCGAGTTCCCAAAGGTCACCGAGCCGGCGATGCACAACGAGATCCTGCTCAAGTCACGGTTCGTACCGATGGTCGACGTGACGGTCACGGTGTTTGGTGTGGCCGGCAAAAGCTGGACGCAGCCGCACATCCTGGTCAACCGCGACCACATGCTGGCGGTGTACCTAGGCTGATCCCCTCGAGAACACCGCCCGCACGCGGGACCAGAGCACCGAAAAGAGCAGGCCGAACGCGTTGACCGGCTTGGCCGTGGTCGCCTCCGCCTGAGGCGTGGC
>DASQAU010000207.1:0-4635 GCA_035635595.1 Candidatus Eiseniibacteriota bacterium | reverse complement strand
GATGAGCGGGAACGTCAAGCTCGCGATGAGCCACGTCGTGCCCGACCTGGTGCAGAAGGTGTTGAAGGGACAGGACCCTCTGCACATCCTCGGCGACGGCAGCCAGGTTCGCCACTACACGTACGGAGGAGACCTCGCGCGTGGCATCCGACTGGCCGTCGAATCGGAGCAGGCCCTGAACGAGGACTTCAACCTCTCGACGGCTCAGTCCACGACGGTGCGCGAGCTGGCTGAGGTCATCTGGCGCAAGGTGTACGGCAAGGACCGCGAGCTTCATCTCGTATCGGACCCGCCTTACGAGCACGACGTGCAGATGCGCGTGCCTGACGTCCGCAAGACAAAAGACGTGCTCGGCTTTGAAGCCACCACCTCGCTCGAGGAGATGCTCGACGAGGTCATCCCCTGGATTCGCGACGAGATCAAGGTGGGTCGCATCTGAGCGAGCAGACGCCGGTGCTCAGCGTTGTGATCCCGGTCTACAACGAGGGCGAGAACGTCGTTCCGACGCTGCGAGGGGTCGTGGAACACACACACATGCGACCGCTCGAGGTGCTGGTCGTGCACGACTTCGACGAGGACACCACGGTGCCGGTGGTCAAGCGCCTCCAGGCCGAGATCCCTGAGCTGCGCCTCCATCGCAACACCCTCGGACGTGGTGTGCTCAATGCCATGAAGTCCGGCCTGCGTGCGGCGCGAGCAGCCTACGTCGTGGTGACGATGGGCGATGGTTCGGACGATGCGAACGACATCGATCCGATGTACGAGCTTGCCCGCGCCGGGGCTGACGTCGTGGCGGGCTCCCGCTATATGCGCGGCGGCCGCCAGCTTGGCGGGCCTCTCCTCAAGCGCACGATGTCACGCACCGCCGGCCTGTCGCTGCACTGGCTCGGAGGCGTGCCGGTCCACGACGCGACCAGCAACTTTCGCCTCTACTCCAAACGGCTTCTCAACCAGGTGACGATCGAGTCGACGGGCGGCTTCGAGCTCGGCATCGAGCTGACGGTCAAGGCGCACCTGCTCGGGATGCGAGTGGCCGAGGTGCCGACCACGTGGCGCGACCGCACGGCGGGTCAAAGCAGATTCCGCCTGTGGCAGTGGCTGCCGCGCTACCTCAAGTGGTACTGGCGCGGGATTGCCGGTCGTTTCAGGAGGTCTTCTTAAGAGGCCGGTAGTTCCGTTTGTAGTAGTCCCAGTACTCGCCCGACTTGAGCGGGCGCCACCATTCGGGGTGCTTCTGGTACCAGCTCACCGTCCGCTCCAGGCCCTCGGCCAGGTTGACCTTGGGCTCCCAGCCGAGCTCGGTGACTCGTGTGATGTCGAGCGCGTAGCGGTAGTCGTGTCCAGGGCGGTCGGCGACGAACTCGATGAGGCTTTTTGGCTTGCCCATGATCTCGAGCAGGGCCTCCGCGACCTGCAGGCCAGAAGTCTCGGCGCCAGTGCCAACGTTGTACACGCCGCCGAGCGGCGCTTCGTGAAGGACGGTGTCGATGGCGCGGCAGTGGTCCTCGACGTAGATGTAGTCCCTGACCGCCGACCCGTCGTTGTAGAGGGGAAGCGGCAGGTCGTCGATCGCATTCGTGACCAGGACCGGAACGAGCTTCTCCGGGTACTGGTACGGACCGTAGTTGTTCGACCCGCGCGTGACGAGCAGCGGCAGCCCGAAGCTCTCTGCGTAGGCGCGGGCAAGGTGCTCGCCCCCGGCCTTGCTTGCCGAATACGGGCTCCGCGGCTTGAGCCCGTCGTCTTCGCGGGATCGGCCGGTGACCACGTCTCCGTAAACCTCGTCGGTGCTGATCAGGAGGAACACCTCGTGATCGAACTTGCGCGCAGCCTCACACAGGACGGCGGTACCGCGCACATCCGTCTCGATGAACGCAAACGGATCCATGAGCGAGCGGTCGACGTGGGTTTCGGCGGCGAAATTGACTATCGCGTCGGCCTCGGCGGCCAATGACTCGACCAGCTCCGCGTCGCAGATGTCTCCGTGCACGAATCGGTAGCCGGGCTGGCCTTCGAACTCCACCAGGTTGGCCAGGTTTCCGGCGTAGGTGAGCTTGTCGAGCACGGTGACCTGGACCTCCGGCCGCGTGGTCCGGATCAGGCGGACGAAGTTGGAGCCGATGAAACCGGCGGCTCCCGCGACAAGGAGCCGAGGCAGCGCGCGTGCGGTCACTTGATCGTTGGTCCCGCGGTCCAGTCATATCCGATCGTCGGATCGTCGTGCGGGATCCTGCCCTCGTCCTCCGGCGCATACACGCTGGAGGTGACGTACAGGATGTGGCTCAGCTCGAGCGCCCGGCATCCATGTGCCACGCCAGGCGGAATCTTGAGACAGGTCGCGTTCATGTCACCCATCAGGAACTCCATCAACTTGCCTCTGGTCGGCGAGCCTTCACGGGTGTCGTAGAGCGCAACCTTGAGCGCTCCCAGCACGTACCACCAGTCGGTCTGCCGCTGATGGATGTGCCAGGCCTTGGCGACGCCCGGATACATCAAGGAATGGCTCCACTGACCGAAGTGGTCGAAGAACTCGTCGGTCTCACGCATCACCTCGCGGAAAAAGCCGCGCTCGTCGGCATGCGTGACCAGCTCCTTCAACACGACGCCCTCGATGGCAGGCCTTTCCAACCTACTCCCGGTTGGCCCCGTGCGCACGCACCCTATCGTGGACCGCGTAGTACGCGTCCATCGATTCGCCGGCATCCCCCCAGAAGCCGTCGAGGATGTCGTATTCCATCAGGCCGCGCTCGACGTACCAGTTATTGACGTCGGTGATCTCGAGCTCACCGCGCCCGGAGGGCTTGAGGTCGGGCAGCACGCTCCACACCGTCTCGTCATAGAAGTAGACGCCCGTGACCGCGTAATCGCTGGGGGGGTGCTCGGGTTTCTCGACGATCTTCTCGATGCGACGGCTCCCGTTCAGCTGGGCAACACCCAGGTGGCGCAGATGCTCATGGTCGGCTTCCTTGGACAGAACGACGCGGGCGCCGTGGTCCTGCTTGCGGAAAGCCTCGACGCAGTGACGGATCGACTGGCCGAAGATGTTGTCGCCGAGCAAGACCACCACTCGATCGCCGCCGACGAACTTTTCCGCCAGGCTCAGCGCCTCGGCGATTCCTCCCGGCTTCTCCTGGTACGCGTAAAAGAGCCGGTCGATCCCGAACTCCTGCCCGTTGCCGAGCAGGCGAAGAAACTCGCCTGCATGCGTACCGCCCGTCACCAGCATCATCTCGGCCACGCCCGCCTTGACGAGGGCCTCGATCGCGTAGCTGATCATCGGCCGGTCGTAGATCGGCAGCAGGTGTTTGTTGGTGATGCGGGTCAACGGGTGCAGCCGGCTTCCCGTTCCACCAGCGAGGATGACGCCCTTCATACCTGGCGGATTCTACTTGCGAGGTCGGGTAGGCTTCGATCATGGGAGACCCCAACACACCGGCGCCCGCCGCCGCTCAAACGCGCTTCTCCGCCGATGGCTTCTGGTGGTGGGACGGGGCGGAATGGAGACCGGCAGTCTCGCAGGACAGGCTCTGGCGCTGGAACGGGCAGTCCTGGGAACCGGCTCGCCCGGCCGCGGCCCCCGCCGGACGCGGTGGGGCGGGCGCTGCGATCGGGATCACGATCGCCATCTTTTTGGGCGTCATTGTCCTGGTCTCGCTCGTCACCGTCGTGATCCTGGCCACCATGGGCAACCAGATCTCAAACGTGTTCTCGAACGTGGCGGCGGCCCTCAACAGCCCCTAAACAAGGCAGCCCAAGCAGGAGTAGGCCACAAGGTGTTGTGGCAGACTGGCGCCGACACAGAGCATGCCGAGACCCGACAACTGGCCCCGAACGATCCTCCACGTCGACCTGGACGCCTTTTATACGTCTGTCCACCAGCGAGACGATCCGAAGCTTCGCGGCATCCCCGTCGCCGTGGCCGGCCGGTCGAAAAGGGCCGTCGTCATGGGTGCGTCATACGAGGCGAGATCGTTCGGCGTGCGTTCCGCGATGCCGCTGCATGAGGCGCTGCAGCTCTGCCCGCAGCTGATGGTCGTGACGCCCGACGGCGCTCGGTACCGCGACGCAAGCCGCCTGGTGCACCAGATCTTTCGTCGCTTCACGTCGCCGGAGCTCGTCGAAGGGGTCGCGCTCGATGAGGCGTACCTGGACGTCACAGCCCGGACCCGCCACGGCACCTCAAACGCGGACGAGGTGGCCCGCCGCATCAAGTTCCAGGTCCACACCGAGGTCGGGCTCACAGCGTCGGTCGGCGGCGCCACATCGAAGCTGGTCGCCAAGGTTGCCGGCGGGACTCGAAAGCCGGACGGCCTCGTCCTGGTACCCCCAGGAGCGGAGGCGGACTTTCTCGCGGCCCTACCCATCGGGGTCATCCCCGGCCTTGGCCCCAAGACCGAGGAACGCCTGCACGCGATGGGCCTCCGCACGGTCGGGCAGCTCGCCTCCTATGAGACGCAGCGGCTGGTCCAGGCGCTTGGAGTCGGTGGCGCTGTACTTCAACGGCTCGCGCAGGGTCGCGATCGAGCGCCCGTCGACGGCAGCAAGCCGGCCAAAACCATCTCGGCCGAAACCACCTTCGAGGAGGACGTCAGTGATCGCGTTCAGCTCGAGGGTGCGCTGCGCGACCTGACTGAC
>DASQAU010000206.1:0-1700 GCA_035635595.1 Candidatus Eiseniibacteriota bacterium | reverse complement strand
TCGACCCTGGTCCCGCCGACCTTCAAACCCTCTTTCTGGTGCAGGAGGGTGTTGATGCGGGCCGCGTTCTTCTTCGCGATGGTGTTCATCGGGTTGAGCTTTAGCGCGACCTCGTAGGCGGCCTTCGCGTCCTTCAGCTTCCCCAGCTCTGAGAGCGCCTTGCCGATCCGGTTCTGCGTCTCCTCGTCAGTGCCGAAGCTCTCGACGATGAATTTGTTGAGCTTGACCGCATCGTCCCACTTGCCGGCAATGGCAAGCTGGACGGCTTCGTCCGCGTACTGCGAACGGGGCTTGAGGTGCTCTCCGGTTTCGGTCTTCAACTGGTCGCGCTCCTAAATGAACCTGTGCCGGGAGCACGCACGCCGCAGTGCCCGGCTGGGAGGGGGATGTCGAGTATAAGTCGCGCTCGAACGTCACCGCGGTCGGCTGGGGTGGAAAATCACGCACGTGAAGAAGTCAGCGCTCCGAGGCACGGCGGCCTCGTGCATGGCTTTTCTTCTCGCCGCCACCGCTTGCTCCGGCAGCGGGGCCGCGGCCGTCGCACCCAAGACCATCACCATCGGAGTGGACCTTCCGCTGACCGGCGCAGCGCAACGAGCCGGTCTGAGCACGCTCAACGGAGTCCGCTATTTCGTCCAACGCCACCAGACGCTTGACGGGTTCACCATCGCCATCGACGCCCGCGATGACGCCGGCGGCACAAGCCACGATCCGTCGCGAGGCTCCGCGAACCTCCAGGCTTTCATCGCCAACCCTCAGGTCCTGGCCGTGATCGGCCCCTTCGACTCCAACATCGCCCGCGCGCAGATCCCAGTGGCCAATCGCGCGCACCTGGCCATGGTCAGCCCGGCCACGAGCAGCCGGTGCCTGACCAAGGAGCCGTTCCTTCCCGCCAGGTTGAACCCGATGCGCTCCGCCATCGCCTGCAAGGCCGCAGGCCTGCCATCACCTGGCGACCTCCGGCCGACCAAGGTCAACAACTACTTCCGGCTCGCGACCACCGACGACCTGCAGGGGGCGGCCGCCGCGGACTTCGCGTCGAAGGGTCTGCACCTCCACCGAGTCGCGCTCGTGTCTGACAACGAGGCCTACGGCCAGGGCCTTGCGGACAGCTTCTCGGCCCGGTTCAGCCAGCTCGGCGGCTCCATCGTCGCCAGCCAGGAGATCGACCCCTCGCAGCCTCTTGACGCCACACGTTTCCTCGAGCAGGCGAAGCGGTCCGGCGCCCAAGGCGTCTACTACGGGGGTACATCGGCCACCGGCGGCTGCGTGGTGCGCGCCCAGATGACTGGCGTGTTTGGAGCCGGCGAGGCGGCGCCATTTTTCGGCGGCGACGGGATTGCGCTGGACCCAACCTGCGTCCGCGATGCGGGCGCCAATGCGGCCGGTATCTACGCGACGGTGCCCACCTCTGACGCCGAGCAGATCGCAAGCGCCAAACCTGTCATCCAGGCCTTCAAGACTGCATTTGGAAGCCCACGCGATTTCGGCCCTTTCACCATGGCTGCGTATGACGCGACCGGCGCCGTGTACGAGGCGCTCGATCGTGCCATCAAAGGGGCTCGCGGAAACCGCCCGTTCCGAGACGAGGTGGTCACCGCGCTGGGGTCGCTGGGCAAGTTTCAAGGTGTGACCGGGACGTTCGGCTTCGACGCGGACGGTGACACCACGCTGCGGATGGTCTCGATCTACAAGCCGAT
>DASQAU010000205.1:0-8345 GCA_035635595.1 Candidatus Eiseniibacteriota bacterium | reverse complement strand
GCCGGTGCGAGTGCGGATAATCGAAATGAAGACGGGCGCCCCCGCGCCTGTCCGATTGCATTTTCACGGCCCAGCCGGTGAGTACCTTCCGCCGCGGGGGCATCAGCGCAAGGTGAATTCGGCTTTGTTCGAAGACAGCTTTGCTGACTTCACCATCGACGATCACCAGTTCGCGTATGTGGACGGTGATTGCATCGTCGACCTGCCGCTTGGCACCGTGTACGTCGAGATCGCGCGAGGCTACGAGACCGCTCCACTACGTCGAGTGGTGACCATCGGCCCCGACACGAAAGACCTGACGTTCGAGGTCTCAAAAGCGTTGAAGTGGCGCGAGAAAGGCTGGGTGACGGCCGACACCCATGTCCACTTCCTGAGCCCCCAAACAGCCCTGCTCGAAGGCAAGGCCGAGGGAATCAACGTCGTGAACCTGCTCGCAACCCAACTTGGCGAGATGTTCTCGAACGTTGGCGACTTCGACGGTAGAACGACGTTCGGTGCCCGTGACTTCGGCGGTGATGGTGAGTTCCTGGTGCGAGTGGGTTCTGAAAACAGGATGCAGGTGCTCGGGCATATTTCGCTTCTCGGCTATTCCGGGAGCATCATCCATCCGCTCGCCACCGGCGGGCCATCCGAATCGAGCATCGGCGACCCGCTCGAAGTGACGATGGCTGACTGGGCTCGCCGCTGCCTTGACCAGCGGGGCCTTGTGATCATGCCGCATTCGCCCAACCCACAACTCGAGCGTGCGGCCGATATCGTGCTGAACTTGATCGATGCCATCGAGCTGATGACCCAAAACCCGTTGGCATCGACCTGGCATGAGACCTCAGAGGCTTTTGTCGATCCCTATGGGATCGCGGATTGGTATCGCTACCTGAATCTGGGATACCACCTTCCAATCGTCGGCGGATCCGACAAGATGGCGGCCGCCCACCTGCTGGGTGGAATGCGAACCTACACGCATCTCGGCGAAAAGGAATTCACCTACGACAACTGGATGAGCGCGATTCGATCTGGCAACACGTTCGCCACGATCGGCCCGCTGGCGTCGATTCGGGTCGCGGGAGTGGCGCCGGGGAGTCGGGTTGAGCTGCCGAGCTCGGGCGGCACTCTCGACATCGAATGGGAGGTGGAATCGGTGGCCACTCCAATCGCCAAGGTCGAGGTCGTGGTTGGCGGGTTGGTCGCAGATCAGGTCAATCCGGGCGGAGTCCTCAATGCGCGGGGAACCCTATCGCTATCGGTGAAGTCCTCGACGTGGGTGGCACTTCGCGTACGCGGCAGCTATCACGGGCGACCCGATGAGGTGGCGGCTCACACGAGCGCTGTGGAGGTGCTGGTCGGGGGCTCAGCACTCTTCTCGGACGCCGACGCGAGTGTGATCCTCGACCAGATTGGGGGCGCCCTCGCCTATGTCGATACGCTCGCCCCACGGGTCGATCCGAGTCAACTTCGCCGGTTGCGTGCGACTCTGGAAGCGAGTATTGGCCGCCTCAACAAAGATAGGCTTCTTCGCTCTGGCGGCCGTCATCACATCGAACTTCATCGAGCGGATCATCCGCACGAACACTGAGCGAAGGCGCGTCACCAACCAGCACGATCTCGTGCGGCGACAATGCCGCCGCTTGGCGGTTTTCCAGGGCCGAGGAAGGCTCCAGATGGCGCCGACAGACGCCCAGGGCGCGTGAGAGTCCCCGCCCGAAAGGCGCGCCTTGACGGCCTCCGATGCTTCGGATATGGTTCTGGAACCTTCCAAGTGGAACCTTCCAATTTTGAGTTTTTGGGTTCCGTTGGCTAGGGGATCGTGGGCCGAGCGCCCCAGGGGAGAAGGACATGGCTAAGGCATCGGTGATGGGAAGCGCCTCTGCCCGGGAGGGCCTGTTCACGCGACAGTCATCGGGCCTCGTGCGGGAGCTTGGCATCCCAGCGGCGACCGCGATCTCGCTCGCGTCGGTCGCGTTGTGCAACACGTTCATCAACTTCACCAACGGGCTCGTTGCGTTCAGCCAGGTGGACATGGTCGTTCCGCTGCTGCTTGGGGCAGCGGTCTGGTTGGTCGCGATGTTCGCCTACAAGTACCTCCTTGAAGCGATTCCTCGGGCAGGCGGCGAGTACGTGTACCTGTCCAGGATCATCTCCCCAGCCATCGGCGCCATGGCCGGCATCAGCATCTGTATCGCCTTCACCTACATCCTGGCCGCGAACGCCAACTTCACCGCGACTTACATACCGCTGCTGTTGACAGCTCTGGGTGCAGCCTTCAACAGTTCCGGCATCAGCGACGCCGCGTCGCAGGTGTCGGGCCAGGGCGCGATCGCGATCATCAGCGTCGCCATGCTGCTCGTGGTCGGCGCGTGCTCGTTCTTCTCGCTGCGCCGCCTGGCGCAGATCATCATGGCCCTGGTCATCTTTCAGCTGGTCGCTTTCCTCGTGCTTGGCTGGCTCCTGGTCACCCACTCTCACCAGGACTTCGTGAATGCGTTAGGGCAGTTCAGCGGCCACCCGAACGCCTACAACGACATCCTTGCGGCGGCGGCAAAGGACAACATCCCCATCGGGGTATCGCTCTCGGCGTCGCTCCTGGTGGTGCCGTTCATGGTTCTGAACTACAACGGCGTCCTGTACTCCTACTACGTCGGTGGCGAGCTAAGGCGGCCCAGCCGGACCTACATCTGGGCGTCCGTCCTCAGCATCGGGGTGCTCGTTGTGGTTTGGGTGGGCATCTGGTTGCTGATGCTGAACACCGTCGGCCTTGACTTCATGCAGGCTCAGGCCAAGCTCGGCGCCACCGACGCGCCTGCGTACGGAGCCATCACGAGCCTCCAGTCATCCGCGGGAGGCCTCGGCTACGGGCTTGTACTTTCGGGCGACCCGATATCGAAGATCGTGATCGGGCTCGCGATACCGAGCACCGAGCTGGCGGTCAATCTGGCGTTCGTCGCAGTTGTCACCCGCGTCCTGTTCGCACTCGCCTTCGACCGCCTTCTGCCGATCGGGCTGGCCAAGATCAGCGAGCGCAACGCGGTGCCGAGCTACGCCATCATCGTGGCCCTGGCGGCTGGGATCGTGTTCGCTCTTCTCGCCTCGTTCTTGAACCTGGCCAACATCATTGCCAACCTGGCCCTCTTCGTGGCGTTGATCATCGTCGCCGGCTCAGTCGCCGCGACCGCCTTGCCGTTCCGCCGGCCAGATCTTCTGCTCAAGCCCGGCACCACGGAGCTGCCGAAGATGGCCGGGATCCCGGTCCCGGCGCTTTGGGGAGGCGCCTCGACGATCCTATCGCTGACGGTGGTCGCGCTGATCATCACCCACCCGGAGGTATTCGGCGCGTTTAGCGTGTCTTCGGTGGTGACGCTGGTCCTCGTTCTGGGCGCCGGCCCGGTGATCTATCTGATTGCCCGGCAGATCCGGCTCCAAAGCTCGTCGATCGACCTGCGGCTCGCGATGCGGGAGCTACCGCCCGAGTAAGAGGTAGGCGGAGGGTCCATGTTCTTCGGGCGTCCCAGGAAGCGGGCCCTCCGCATCTACTTTGCGACCGACATCCATGGCTCGGACCGGTGCTTCCGAAAGTTTCTCGCGGCGGCCGAATCGTATGACGCCGACGCGCTTGTGCTCGGCGGGGACATCGCTGGCAAGGGCCTGGTTCCGATCCACTCGCAGAACGGGACGTTGAGCGCCAAGGTTCGCGGCGAGCTCGTGAGCGTCCCTCGCGACGAAGAACAAAGGTTGCGTGCAGAGATCAACCGGCTGGGCTTCTATTCGATCCTCACCGACCAGGAGGAGGTCGAGCGGATGGAGTCCGAACCTTCTTATCTCGTGCGCGCGTTCGAGCGCGCCATCACCGAGCAGATCGAAGGGTGGTGCAAGCTCGCTGAAGAGCGGCTCGCGCCAAAGGTCCGATGCATCATCACGCCCGGCAACGACGACCCGAAGGCGATCGACCCGGTGCTGAAGGCGGCGCCGCGGATCGAATCTCCCGAAGCGGAGATCTGCGACCTCGGACCGGTGGTGATGGCCAGCTGCGGCGACGTCACGCCGACACCGTGGAACACCGAGCGCGAGTACCCCGAGGAGGAGCTCGGGCGCCGGCTCGAAGCGATCCTGGACGGCGCGCCGGCCGGCAGCAAGGTGGTGGTCAACTTCCACTGCCCTCCGTACGGTTCGGGGCTCGACTTTGCGGCGGAGCTCGACCCCCAGCTGCGCCCGGTGATACGCGGCGGCCGGCCCAGCATCATCCCCGTCGGCAGCAAGGCCGTACGGGACGTGATCAAGCGGTACCAGCCGCTTGTCGGCCTCCACGGCCACATCCACGAGTCCAAAGGCGCCCAGAAGATTGGGTCCACGATGTGCCTCAACCCGGGGAGTGACTACTCCGCCGACGTGCTGCGCGGCGCTATCGTGGACTTCGCTCAAGATGGCAGCTACATCGACTTCCTCTTCACCACTGGATAGCACGCCGCTGCAAGATCCGGTCGGCGAGGCCCGGCGGCTGGTCGGGGCAGCGACTAAGCGAGGCGTCGTGGTGCGAGCCCTGGGCAGCGTGGCGGTCCACCTGCAGGCTCCGGCTTCCGGCCCCCTCCTGACCCGACCGATCAAGGATATCGACATCGCCACCAGGCGAGGCAGCCGCGCAGCGGTCACAGACCTGTTGATCGCCGCCGGCTACACCCCTGACGAGATGTTCAACACGCTCCACGGAGCGCGTCGGCTGCTCTTCTACGACACGAACGAGCGCAAGCTCGACGTCTTCATCGGAGAGTTCTCGATGTGCCACGTCATCCCGATCACGGATCGCCTCGAGCACGATCCCCTCACCATCCCGCTGGCCGAGCTGCTGCTGACGAAGCTGCAGATCGTCGAGCTCAACGAGACCGACCAGCGCGACATCTACAACCTTGTTTACCACCACGACGTGAGCAGCGGAAACGGGTACGCGATCGAAGGCGACTTCATCGCCAACCTGTGCGCGAAGGACTGGGGCCTGTGGCGGACCTCCAAAGCCACCATCGAGCGATGCAGGAGCAACCTCGCCGGATACGACCTCGGCACCGAAGCTTCCGGCTCGATCAACGAGCGGCTCGACCTGCTCTGGACGGCGATCGAAAACACGCCGAAGACCGCCAGGTGGCGGCTGCGCAGCCGCCTGGGCGATCGCATGCGTTGGTACGACGAGCCTGAAGAGAGCGGCAGCACGAAATGAGGCTCCTGATGTTCAAAGCCGACGGCGGTCGCAGGCTCGGCGCGTTGCGACCCGGTACGGAGGACGAAGTCGTGGAGCTCTCCGAGTTTGCCGACCTGGTCGCCCTGATCGACGCCGGTGAGACGGGGCTGGTCCAGGCGCGCTCGACGCTGTCGTCTGCCCGCGCGACCTCGCGGCGGCTCGCGGACCTGGAGCTGCTCGCGCCCCTTGACCCGCCGCGAGGAAACGTGATCGCCATCGGGCGCAACTATCAGAAGCACGCTGAAGAGACCGCGCACATGCAGGGAGGAAACGAGCCAGGCCCACCGACCATCTTCACCAAGGCCATCACCTCGCTCACCGACCCTTTCGCGGACATCGCCATCGACCCATCGGTGAGCGACAGGATCGATTGGGAGGTTGAGCTCGCGGTCGTCATCGGGAATCGAGGGGCCAACATCAAGCGCCAGCGGGCGCTCGACCACGTCTTCGGGTTCACCGTGATCAACGACGTCACCGCGCGCGACATCCAGAGCGACTGGGGCGGTCAATGGTTCAAGGGCAAGAGCGTCGACCGGACCAGCCCGACCGGCCCGTGGATCGTGACGCGCGACGAGGTCGAAGACCCGCAGGCGCTCGGCCTGTGGCTCCGCGTCAACGGTGTCGTGAAGCAGGAAGGCAACACCAGCGAGATGATCCACCCGGTTGACGCGATCATCGAGTGGGCATCTAAAGGAATGACGCTGTTGCCGGGCGCGATGATCGCCACCGGCACCCCCGACGGTGTGGGATTCGCCCGGACTCCGCCCGAGTTCCTCAAGCCGGGAGACGTGATGGAAACGGAGATTCAGAGCATCGGGCGCATGCGCAACCGGATCGTCTCCGCGAGCTGACCGCCTCAGTGGAGCGCCGGCGCCTCGGTCAAAGCGCGCTGGATCGCCAGCGACAGGCGGTTGAGCACGGTGCTGACCGCAACGCGGGACCCCGACCACGTGCGGGACAACGCCCTCGCCGGCAGCCCGCCGTTCTTGACGCCCGAGCAGCGGGCCGCCGTCGCACGCATCGCCGAAGGCGGCTGAGTACCTTTACGTGATGGCTGCACTCAAAGACCTCGCCGGCGTGCTGCCGGCTCTGATCTCACCTCTGCAGGCGGATGGCGCGGTGGACGAGCCGGCTGTGAAGCGCCTGGTGGAGCACGTGATCACCGGCGGCGTCACGGGACTGCTGGCCCTGGGATCGACCGGGGAGACCGCTTCGCTCGATGAGAAGGCGCGCCGGACGATGCTTTCCAGCGTGGTTGAAGCGGCGGGGGGTCGCGTACCTGTCATCTGCGGTGTGGCGCAGAGTCACCTGGCGGCGGCTCGCGTCGAGGTAGAGGCTGCGGCGCGCCTTGGCGCGGCGGCTGCGCTGGTCGCTCCTCCTTCTTATTACCCGATGGACCAGGCGACGCTGCTCGCCTTCTACCGGCAGCTCGCCAAGGGCAGCCCCCTGCCCATCCTCCTGTACAACATCCCGCAGTTCACCAAGGTCGTGGCCGAGCCGGCCTCTGTCGCTTCGTTGGCGGCCGAGGGAACGATCGCCGGCATCAAGGATTCGAGCCGCGACTTCGAGTATTTCGAGGGAGTCTGCATCGCCACTCGAGGACAGCGCCAGTTCCGCATCTTCACGGGCAGCGACAGCATGCTGCTGGCGTCACTGGTGATGGGCGCCGCGGGCACCATCTGCGGCACAGCCAACGTGGCGCCGCAATGGGTTGTGCGGATCTATGAGGCGTTCGCGCGCGGTGACCTGGTCGCGGCCCGTGCGGACCAGGATGCGGTCCACCAGCTGGTAATGGCGCTGCGGGGAGGTGTTTTCCCGGCTGGGTACAAGGCCGCGTGCCACCTGCTGGGCATCTGCGAATCGTGGTGCGCGGCGCCGGTCCAGGCTCTGGACGACCAGTTGGAAGCCGCGCTCCGAGACCGCCTGGAGGCCTGGGGACTGCTCACGGCATCCGCACCAGAGCCTGCACCAAATTAGGCGTAGCATCGGGTCGTGGCGCGAGCGATGCCCAAGCGCGACCGCCTACTGGAAGGTGAAGACCCCGCGTCCATGCGGCCTCAGGACACAAGGCACTGGATCAGCGTCTACCGGGAGATGATCGCCTTCAAAGACGACCTCCTGAAGCGCGTCACAGGTAACCTCGAGCACGTCTCGCCGGCCGCGAAGGTGGACCTGACCGACGATGTCAATTTGATCCAGTCACAGCTCGATCGCTACTCGAGGCGCATGAACTTCTGGGTGGAGCGTCAGCTGGAGCTCGAAGATCTCGTGGTCGACGTGGACAGCCGGACCATCACCTACCAGGACAACTCGATCACGTTGACCAGGCGCGAGTTTCAGCTCCTGGCTGTGCTGATGAGCCGGCCCGACAAATACTTCTCGGCCGAGACCCTGCTGGTCGAAGCGTGGCACGACGGCCAGCTTCCCGAGGAATCGATGCGGACCTACATCAGCCGCGTCCGCAAAAAGCTGAAGACGCTGGGCAACGGCGCCGAGGTGGTGAACAAGTCGCGCAAGGGATACGCGCTGGTCTTCGACAACCGCGTGAAGTAGTGGGCTAGGCCGCCCAGCGCATCCCCGGTCCGCGCACCCTTCTCATCACGATCCGCTCGGGCGGCAGGAAGCGAAACTCCCGCCCCGACTTGATGACCTGCCAACCGCCCTCATGCACGAGCCGATGGTGGTGGTGGCAGAGCAAGACCAGGTTGGGCAGATTGCCCGGTCCGCCTCGAGCCCAATGGATGATGTGGTGAGGACTCGACCAGTCGACCTGGCGGTCGCAGCCGGGGAACCGGCAGCCCTTGTCTCGCACCCGCAGCGCCCGCATCGTCGGCGCCGAGACGACTCGCGTCGCCCGCCCGACATCGATCACCGTCGAGTCGGCGAGCAGCACGCGCGACATGGTGCAGTCGCAGGCGATGCGCTCGAGCGTGCGCGTGGAGATGGGAAGCGAGAGCTCGAGCTCTGCCGGCGGTGCGCCGACCTCGTTCTTCACGCCCTCGATCGTGGTCGTCAGGTTGATGTGAGGCTTGACGCCGTGGCGGCGAGGGAGCGTGCCCTGGCCCAGCGCGTGATTAACGATCTCGCCCCAGGCGTCATGCATCCGCTGCGAGTGAGTCCGCTC
>DASQAU010000204.1:0-5350 GCA_035635595.1 Candidatus Eiseniibacteriota bacterium | reverse complement strand
CCAGGCGCTCGCCCTGTCGCGCGTGCTGGAGATCAAAGAGCTGCGCGTCTTCAGCCGCGACGGCGACCGCCGCACCGCCTTTGCGCGCGAGCAGGAGGACCAGCTCGGAGTCCCGACCGTCGCCGCGGGGAGCGCTGAGCTCGCAGTGCGGGGCGCCGATGTGGTCGTGACCGTGACGACCAGCCCGAACCCGGTGATCGAGGATGCGTGGGTCGAGCCGCATGCCATGGTCGTCGCCGCCGGCTCGAACTGGCGAAACAAGGCCGAGCTGCCGGCCGAGCTGGTCGCGCGGGCTCAGACGATCGTGGTCGACCAGCTGGCGGCGGCGCAGCTCGAGAGCGGCGACCTGATCGCCGCCCAGGAGGCCGGCCAGTTCGAGTGGAGCCGCGCCATCGAGCTGGGCGCGGTAGTGGCCGGCAAATGGGAGCGTCCGCCCGGCACCGGGATCACGCTTTTCGAGTCCCATGGGCTGGCGCTGTGGGACCTGGCGGCCGGTTCCGTGGTCCTGGCGGCGGCGCGGGCCCGCGACCTGGGGGAGGAAGTCCGGCTTTTCTAGCCCTTAGTGGTGGATGTGGACGTCCGCCGGCTGCAGGCCGAGTCCGCCCAGCTGAAGGGCCGAACCCACGAGGAATGCCCCGATCAGGATCACAGCGAGCGCCGCGCTGGCGGTGGTGTACACGACCCACGGCGACGGTCCGGTGCCGGCGAGCCGGATCAGGACGTCGGTCCAGTCGGGACCTCGTCGCGGAGTCCACGTTTCGACTTCCGCCCGGATCATCCGGCTGATGTCTGCTTCGGAGGGCAAACCAAACCCTCCCTGAGTGGTTTTATCTTCCACGTAGGGCACCTTCACTACTCGAACGCCTGGTGTCCAGTTCCTGGTCGCTCCCTATGGTTTTTCGCATGATGGCCACCGCCTTGGCGATCCTCGAGGCGACCGTGCCGGCAGGCACACCGAGCACTGCCGCGATCTCCTCGCGCGTCAGCCCCTCGTAGTAGTGAAGCACGACCGCGGCGCGAAGTTTCGGGCTGAGAACCGCCATCGCCTTGCCGACCACGTCGCGGGCCTCGGCCCGGTCGTAGTCCCGGCGGTCGGGCGCCATGTACAGCCGAGCGGGCAGGAAGCGGGCGAGCTTCTGGCGCCGCAGGTGGGAGATGGCCAGGTTGATACCGATCCGCCGGAGCCAGGCGCCGGGCGGGGCGGTGGGCGTATACCGGTGCCGGGCGCGGTAGGCCCGGACAAAGGTCTCCTGGGTGAGGTCCTCGGCTGCGGCCGATTCCATCACCACGGCGCGGATGGAGCGATAGACCGAGAGGTACTCCTTGTCATACAGCTGCTTGAACTCGGTCGCGGGGTCGAGCTCCCTGCCCTCGGTCACGTGCCTAAGTTTGAGGCTCATGGCCCATGCTTTGATATCGCCAAGCGCACCTGTCCAATTACCGACTCAGGCGCCTGGAAGATGTCGGCGGCGGTGAATCGGAGCAGCCGGAAGCCGCCGTTCAGCAGGCGATTCTGGCGGCGGTTGTCTTCGACCAGACTGTCACGGTGGGTGGCGCCGTCGTACTCGAGGGCGAGTTTGTGCTCCGAGTAGTACAGATCGGGGCGGCCGAGGAAGCGACCCTGGTGATCGTGCAGCGACACCTGGGCGCGTGGGCGGGGCAGGCGAGCCATGAGGAGAAGCATCCGGAACCGCGTTTCCATAGGCGATTCTGTCGCGGGCTCGGTCAGCTCGATCGCGCGCCGCAATTTGGCTACGCGCTTTGCACCCCGATTCGCTTCGCAAAAGGCGCGAAGTTCGGTGAGGGCGACGATCCGTTTATGCAAAGCCATATCAAGCGCGATCACAGCGTCTACAAGCACTCTGTTGCTGCCCAGGTCGACTGCCGTGCGCAAAGCGGAGGTGACCCGAAGGCCTTTGAGTCGCACGATTTCGACGGGGGCCAGCGTCGCCCTCCGAAGGTGGACGCCGGCCCGATTCGAGGCGTGGGCGTTCGGGACTGTGACTTGTACCGGATCGACCGGTGGTAAGTCGAGACCATGCAACCAACCGGCCGTGGAGCCCGAGAAGACAGCTTCCGGCAGGCGGCGAGAGACTGCGAGCAGCTCCGGAATGACAGGTCGAGGCGCCACACCCGGAAGACTTGAGCATCCCCAGGCCGCTCTGCAAGGTCGCCTGTAAAGACCAGCCGCGGTTTCCGCGCGGAAACGACGGATCTAGGCCCATCGATAGGAGGTTTCCGCGCGGAAACGCTCAGATGGTGGGCGACCCGGGACTCGAACCCGGATGGGTTACCCCACACGCCCCTCAAACGTGCGCGTCTACCAGTTCCGCCAGCCGCCCGGCTGCAGCCGGATGATTTTACGTGGAACGGCGCAGTGGTACCCGCGGCAAGACTCGAACTCGCAACCTCCTGATCCGAAGTCAGGCGCTCTATCCATTGAGCTACGCGGGCGAAGCCCACTCATGTTATGGAAGACGAGCGTTGCCCATAGGCCGGGTTCATCCCGGCCGTCACCCTATCGTGCACTTTCAAGGCGCCTCCCAATCGTCGCGAGGAGTTCCCCCTGGTGAAAACGCAGTTTTCACCAGGCTGATTGAGCTACGCGGGCGCGGCCCCATGGTAGGGCGCTCAGCCGACTGCGTAGCGCTGGTGGTTCAGTCCCCACGCGGCGTAACGGACCAGGCCGACCGCGCGATACCGCCGGCGCCGGGCTGTGGTGACGCCCGACTCGATTGCTTCGCGAAGCGCCTCAGGCGTCTTGCCGGGAAACTCGGTGAACGCACGGCCGACCGCGTCGAGAATGTGAGCGTCCGAGCACCCAAGCTCGGCCGCGCCGAGGCCGAGGTTGAGCCGGTGCGCCAGCTGGTTGAAGAGATAGAAACCCGGTGTCGCGTTCTCGACTTCGATCGCGTCGAAATCAAGCTCGGCAGCGAGCCAACCCACTCCGTGAACCGGGCCGCCACGTGTTCGCCTCTGCGTGCGCCAGAAAGGATGCGCGGCGATCGCGAGCCCGCCCTGGTCGTGAATCGCATGAACCGTCGCGGCGGCGGACATTCCTGGGCGCACGCGGCGCTCGAGGAAAAGAGCCACGATGTGCCCGTCGCGGCTGGACACCTCCTCGCCGACGATGACGTGAAACCGCGCGCGCTTGGCCGCATGCTCGCGAGCGCGCAGCGCGCCTTCGATCGTGTCGTGATCTGTGACTGCGATCACATCCAGCCGCGCGCGGCGGGCAGCATGATCGACGAGCTCGTGAGGCGTGGGCCAGCCGTCGCTCGCGGTCGTGTGCATGTGCAGGTCCGCTCGACCCGGCAAAGCCATGGGTGTGCATCCTACGCCCGGCGGGCTTACCATCGACCTTTCATGACCTTCTGTTGAAGTTCGGTAGCTGGAGGTGTCGCCAGTGGAAGGCTTGATGCAGGATTACGAGCTCTCTCTTCAGCATGTGCTCTGGCGTGTGGAGCGCTTGCACCAGAAGAAGGAGGTGGTGACTAAACGCGAGCAGGGCGTGCACCGCATGACCAACGGCGAGATGGTGCCGCGCGTCAACAAGCTGGCCGGAGCGCTCAAGCGTCTCGGCATCAAACCCGGTGATCGGGTGGCGACGCTCGCGTTCAACAACCACCGGCACCTCGAGCTGTATTACGCCGTGCCCTGCATGGGCGCGGTCCTGCACACGCTGAACCTCCGACTGTTTCCTCAGCACCTTGAATTCATCATCAATGACGCGGAAGACAAGGTTTTATTTGTCGATCAGGCCCTGCTTCCACTCCTCAAGCCGCTCCAGGGAAAGATTCCAACCCTCCAGCAGATCGTGTTGATGACCGACACACCGGCGGCCACGCACAGCGAGAACGGCGTCGGGGAGATGCTCGACTACGAAGGCCTCCTGAACGCTGAGAGCGACGCATACCCGTGGCCCAAGCTGTCAGAGCGCATGGCCGCCGCCATGTGCTACACGTCAGGCACCACCGGCAACCCTAAGGGTGTCGTCTACTCGCACCGCTCCCAGTTCATTCATACGATGGGCGTTCTGCAAGCTGACAACCTCGCCCTGCGGGAGCAAGAGGTCGTACTCCCGATCGTCCCGATGTTTCACGCCAACAGCTGGGGTCTGCCGTACGCCTGCGGCATGGCAGGCTGCAAGGTCTTGCTGCCAGATCGCTTCATGGGCGACGCCAAGTCCGTCGTCGACCTGGCCGAGCAGGAGGGCGCGACAATCCTCGCCGGCGTGCCGACGATCTGGATCAACACCGCCGCCTTCCTGAAGGAGACCGGCAAACGTCTGCCCAAGGTCCACACGGTCATCTGCGGTGGCTCGGCCGTCCCACGCGCGCTGATGGAGTCGATGGATGCGCTCGGCCTGCGGATGCTGCATGCGTGGGGCATGACCGAGACCTCGCCGCTGGGCAGCGTCGGGCGCCCACGCGCCAGCACGAAACCTGAAGACGAGCTGGACGCTCGTCTCACACAGGGGGCCGTAGTTCCAGGAGTCGAGATCCGGATCAGCGACCCGGCGAGCGGCGAGGAACTGCCCTGGGACGGCGTGGCTTTCGGGGAGATCCAGGTCCGTGGTCCATGGATCGCACGCGGTTATCACAACGGCTACGACCCCGGCAAGCTGACCGAGGACGGGTGGTTCCGCACGGGTGACGTGGCCAAGATCACTCCCGAGGGGTACATCCAGATCGTCGACCGCACCAAGGACGTGATCAAGTCGGGCGGCGAGTGGATCTCGTCGGTCGAGCTCGAGAACGCGATCATGGCGCACCCCAAAATCATGGAAGCGGCAGTAATCGGCCTGGCCCATCCGAAATGGGACGAGCGCCCGGTTGCTTTTGCCGTGGCGAAGCCCGAGTTCAAGGGCAAGGTCACACAGGAAGAGGTGATCGACTTTCTCAAGGACAGGGTCGCGAAGTGGTGGCTGCCGGATGAGGTGCGGTTCATCGACGAGGTGCCGAAGACCTCGGTCGGCAAGTTCGACAAGAAGGTCTTGAGGACCGGCGCCGAACCGATTCACGCGGCCGGCACAAGTAGTAAGGAAGAGGTGAAGAAGTGATGGCCCGGACGGCAGCCCGCGAGCATACGATCGGGCGCGACACCTTTCATTTCAAGTGGGACAACTCGCTCGCCCCGGCGGTCGAGATCGAGGCGGGCGACGTCGTTCACTTCGACACGGAAGAGGTGACCGCCGGCCAGCTGAAGAAGGGCGACCCAGCGTCCAAGCTCGGGACCCTCAACTTCGACCGCCTCTATCCGCTCGGAGGACCTGTCTACGTGAAAGGGGCTGAACCGGGTGACGCGCTCGAGGTCGAGATCCTGGAGCTCAAGCCGGGATCCTGGGGTT
>DASQAU010000203.1:0-5738 GCA_035635595.1 Candidatus Eiseniibacteriota bacterium | reverse complement strand
CCTGCACCTCATCCAGTGGTTCGGCCGGTCGGGATCGGCGGCAGAGGTCAGCGCGTACTTCACGCCGGACGAATGGTGGGAGCTCGGAGCCCTCGGAATCATCCGAGAGCAGCAGCGCGTCTACTTAAACTTCATCCGCGCCCTTGACGAATACGCAAAGATATGAGCGGAAACCCGGGCGGTTCCGCTCATCGCCGGTCGGCTGCGCCGACGAGGCTGCTCACCTTCCGGGGAGGGGATTTTCTGAATGATTTCTCCTGGCAGCAACTGGGTGGCAATGCAGAACGCAAAGTTGCGGCCGAGGTGAACTCGGCCGCCCCTGCCACGCTGAGATGATGGTCCTGTGCCTGTGAAACCAATCAACGTCGCCTTTGTATGGCACATGCATCAGCCCTACTACAAGGACGACCTGACCAGCACCTATCTCCTGCCATGGGTCCGGCTTCGCTCGTCCAAGGACTACTACAAGATGCCGGCCCTGCTGGACGGGTACCCGAAGATCCGCGCGACGTTCAACCTCGTTCCCTCGCTGCTGGCACAGATCGAGGACTACGGCAAGGAGGAGTCGGTCGACCTCTTCCTCAACCTGAGCCGCCGCGATGCAGGCCAGCTCTCTTTGGAGGAGCGCGACTTCCTGCTGCGCTGGATGCGCGAGTCACCCAAGGCGCTGCGCGTCCAGCAGTCGCCGCGGTACCTCGAGCTCGCCTCGCGGGCCGTCGACGCGCAGTTCACGATGGGCGACATTCGCGACCTCCAGGTGTGGTTCAACCTCGCCTGGTGCGACCCGGTTTGGGTCGAGTCCGACCCCCGCCTTGCCGAGCTGAAGCGCAAGGACCGTGACTTCTCAGAGAGCGACAAGGCGCCGCTGTTCCAGGCGCAGATGGAGATGATGCAGAAGGTCATCCCGAAGTACCGTGAGCTCGCGGACCGCGGGCAGGTGGAGCTCACTTTCTCCCCGTACTACCACCCGATCCTTCCGCTTCTCATCCACGTCGACTCGGCGCGCATCGCGAATCCACAGATTCAGCTGCCGGACCATCACTTCTCACACCGTGAGGACGCCGAGCGGCAGATCTCGCTAGGCCTTGGGCTCTTCGAGCGGCTGCTCGGCCGCAGGCCGAAGGGAATGTGGCCCTCAGAGATGGCGGTGGGCGACAGTGTCATCGGCCTCGCCACCGGCGCCAATCTCGACTGGATGATCAGCGACGAGGAGGTGCTGGCTCGCTCGCTGGAAGGACCTTTCTCGCGTGACGAGCAGCTGTACCGCCCCAAGCGCGTCGAACGGGACGGCCAGTCCGTGGCCATGGTGTTCCGCGACTCGCAGCTTTCCAACGCGATCGGGTTTGACTACCAGCGCATGTCGTCGATCGACGCCGCGCGCGCGCTCACGGGCCGGCTCAGGCGGATCGGCGAGCAGCAGGGCGACCGTGACGATCTCGTCGTGATCGCGCTTGACGGCGAGAACGCCTGGGAGTTCTACCCGCGCGACGGGCACGACTTCCTCAACGCGCTCTACACGGAGCTCGAGTCGAGCCAGGACATCGTGACGACCACCGTCGCCGACTTCCTCGAGCAGCATCCCCCCGAGCAGCAGCTGCATCACCTGCACACCGGCAGCTGGATCGGCGCGAGCCTCGACACGTGGATCGGTGACCCCGAACACAACATCGCATGGGACCTGCTTGCGGAAACGCGCGCTTGGCTCGAGGACCAGCTGCACCAGCGCCCGAAGGAGTCCGACCAGGCCGCTCTAGCGTGGCGGGAGATCCTCATCACCGAAGGCAGCGACTGGTTCTGGTGGTTCAGCCGCAAGCACGACTCTGGCATGGACCAGATCTGGGACAACCAGTTCCGGCTGCACCTGCGCAACGTCTACAAGCTGATGGGCTCGCGGGCGCCCGCGCGTCTTTTCCAGCCGATCATCAAGCGCGCGCCGACCCCAGAGCGAGGCGTGCCGGCGGCCACGATCAGCCCGACCTCGCGTGACGACGAGCAGTGGAGCCGGGCCGGGTATTTCCTCGTTGGCTCGGGGTTCGGCGCGCTTCACCGGCCGGCGGGGGTGGTCGAGCGGGTCATGTACGGCAACGACGACGAGCAGATCTACTTACGAATCGACACGCCGCGCTCGCCTGCGGACCTCGAGGCTCAGCACGTCGACTTCTGGCTCTACTGCTCGGGCTCTCCGGCCGGAGATGGGGCGAGCGATATGGATCTGCCGCTGGCGCCCTCCGCGATGGCCGACCTCGGTTTCGAGCCCGCGTACGCGGTCCGGATCGTCCCCCGTTCTCACGGTGGCTCGGTGACCGTGGCCAGGATCGTGGAGCCGCAAACGCGGGCCGTGACCGAAACCGCCTGGGAGGTCGCCGATCCCTTCTTTGTCTCGATCCCCTTCAAGGTGCTCGGCAAGAAGCCGGGCGATACGGTGGAGATGGCGCTGGTCGTGAGCCGGGACGGGCACGACATCGAGGAGATTCCGCCCTCCGGCTCATTGGGGGTTCGCGTCCCGGGCGCGTCGGCGGCGGCGGAGATCCCGCACTCCCAGCACCTCAAGGTGCTCGTGGCCACGGCTGAGCTCGCCCCGTTCGCCAAGCTCGGAGGCGTGGCCGACGTCGCAGCGTCGCTCTCGAAGGAGCTGCGCCACCTGGGTCACGACGTGAGGGTGGTGCTGCCGCGATACCGCCAGGTAGACGTCGGCCGCTACAACCTTCGCCCGGTCGTGACGGACCTTCAGGTCCCCCTGGGCGCTCAGAAGATTGCGGCCACGATCTACGAGGGCCGCCTCGGTGACATGGTGGTGTACTTCGTCGACTGCCCGCAGCTCTACGACCGCGACGGCATGTTCGGCTTTGGTGACGACGATGCCCGATCGGTGTTCTTCTCGCGCGCGCTGCTCGAGATGCTGCCGGCGCTCGAGTTCTTCCCCGACGTCATCCACATCCACGACTGGTACGCGGCGCTGGTGCCGAACCTGCTCGAGCGGGTGTACACGGACGGGGCGTACGCGGAGATTGCGACCAACCTCACCATTCACAACCTCGCCGCCCAGGGCGTGTTCGGATTCGGCGCCCTCGTGCTGGCGGGTCTCGAGGAGTGGGGCCTGATCCGGGTCGGCATTCCTGGCCTCGACAATGTGGTCAACCTCTTGGGGCGCGGAATCCACTTTGCGGACGTCGTCAACACTGTCAGCGAACGCTATGCGGCGGAGATCCAGACGCAGGAATATGGTGAAGGGCTCGACGAGCTGCTTCGCCGCAACTCGCACAAGCTGCATGGGGTAGTCAACGGCATCGACTACGAGATCTTCGACCCGGAGCGCGACCCGAACATCGCTCACCACTATTCGGCTGAGGCTCCTGAGGCCAAAGCGCTGTGCCGCGGTCAGCTTCGCTCTGAGCTCGGCCTGGACAGCGTCAACAACCCGCTTTGCGCGATCGTGTCCAGGTTCTACGACGTGAAGGGCCTGGACCTCGTGGAGCAGTCGATGGCCCAGCTGCTGCACCTTGGACTGCAGGTCGTGGTCATCGGAACGGGCGACCGGCGCTACGAAGACATGTTTCGCCGGTGGTCGGGCGAGGTTCCGCACCAGGTCTCCGTCAACATCGGCTTCGACGCAGCGCTCGCCCAGCGCATCTACGCGGGCGCCGACATGCTGTGGATGCCGTCGCGCTTCGAGCCGTGCGGCCTGGCGCAGCTCATCGCCTTGCGCTACGGCACGATCCCGGTCGTGCGCGAGACGGGCGGGCTGGCGGACACGATCCGGGACTACGACCCCGTGGCCGGGACCGGCAACGGGTTCACCTTCGACACCTACGACGCCTGGCAGTTCTTTGCCGGGGTCGTCCGCGCGGCGGAAACGTTCCGGCACCCGTCCCTTTGGGCCTGGCTCGTCAAGAGGGCCATGACCGAGGACGTTTCCTGGTCACGCTCCGCGCACCGTTACGTGCAGCTCTACCTGTCGGCCATCACCTCACGCCGCGAGCGGCGGGGTGCAGCGGCAGTAGCAGACTAGCGTGCCCCCTCCCCCGCGGGGGGAGGGTCAGGGGAGGGGGGAGGTGCGCTGGGCTCAGCCGCCCCAGTCAGGCAAAAGGCGCAGCTGCTCGACCCGGCGCGCGCCGGGCGCGTACGCGAGGTTGAAGTAGTCGATCACCATGCGACGCGCCGCGAACGTGGTGGCGGTGTGGCGGATCGACGCCCGCATCATCTCCACCCACCTCTGCGGGATGCCGTCCTTGTCGCGGTCGAAGAACACTGGCAGGACCTCGCGCTCGAGCAGGCGATAGAGGTTCTCCGCCTCGGCGCGATCGTCCACCTCGGGGCGATCCAGCGTGGCGGCGGAGGGGATCGCCCAGCCGAGCTCGGGTCGATAAGCCTCGTCCCACCATCCGTCGAGGATGCTCACGTTCAAGGCGCCGTTGGCGCCGGCCTTCATCCCGCTTGTGCCGCTGGCTTCGAGAAACCGTCGCGGGTTGTTGAGCCACACGTCGGCTCCGTGGACGAGGTAGCCCGCCAGCTCGATGTCGTAGTCCTTGAGGAAGACTACGCGCGGCTGCTCGCGCGAAAGGGCGACGATGCGCGCGACGATCTCCTTGCCGGGCTGGTCCGCCGGATGTGACTTGCCTGCGAACAGCAGCTGCACCGGGCGCTTCGCGTTGTTCAAGAGCTTGACCAGGCGCGGCGAGTCCTGCAGCAAGAGGTTGGCGCGCTTGTACGGCGCGAAGCGGCGGGCGAACCCGAAGGTCAGGGCGTCGACGTCGAGCTCCCTCGAGTTTTCGGAGCGCTTCATGGCGAACTCGAGCAGGCGCCGCTTCAGCGCCACATGCCTCGCCCACAGCTCGGCCCCGGGAATCTCCATCACCGCCTGCCAGCGCCCGTCCCTGCCGTCGAGGTCCCACCAGTCCGGCCCCACGTAGCGTCGCAGGAGGTCGGCGATCTCAGGCGCGATCCACGTCGGCATGTGTACGCCATTGGTGACCGACCCGATGGGGACCTGCGTTTCGGGCAGGCTGCGCCAAGCGTCCTTCCAAAGTCGCCGCGAGACGGCGCCGTGCAGCCGGCTCACCGCGACGGACTGATCGGCGAGGCGCAGAGCCGCGTATGTCGTGCAGAGGCGCTCGCGCGGATCGCCTGGACGCTGACGCCCTAGGTCCATGAAGCGATCGAACGAGAGTCCGACCTGTGTCAGGTACGGGCCGAGGAGGTCCGACACGAGGGCTGGCTCGAAGTAGTCGCTTCCCGCTGCGACTGGCGTGTGCGTGGTGAAGACGATCCCAGCCCGCGCGACGAGCCTCGCCTCTTCCAGCGTCATCTGTCGCGAAGCGCGCAGCTCGCGGATCCGCTCGATCGCGCAGAGAAAGCTGTGGCCCTCGTTGAGGTGAAACACGCCCGCGGTCACTCCCAGCGCACGCAGCGCACGCACGCCGCCCACGCCGAGCACGATCTCCTGGCGCAGGCGGCGGTCGGGCTCCGGAACGTACAGGCGGTCGGTGATCGATCGGAGGTCCGGCGGGTTGGCCTCGAGGTCGGTGTCGAGAAGGTACAGCGGCACGCGCCCAACCTGCGCGCGCCACACAGCGATCCGCACCGAGCGGGCCCCGATGGGCGCCTCGACCTCAACGCCTTCGACCTTGCGCACCGGCAGTTCGGAGCCCTGGTTCTCTGAGTAGACCTCGACCTGCCGGCCGCCGCCGTCGATCTCCTGCCGTCCGAAACCCTGCCTGTACAAGAGGCCGACCGCGATC
>DASQAU010000202.1:0-4126 GCA_035635595.1 Candidatus Eiseniibacteriota bacterium | reverse complement strand
AGCAGCAGCGGCTCGACCTGGCCCGCGGTGATCGTGATCGCCACGTCCTGCAAGGCGCCTCCCAGCCGGACGCCGTCGTACTTTCCGGTCGGGATGGACAACGCCGCCACCTCGCGTTCGGCTGGGGCAGCTGGGACGGCGCCGGACAGGTCTCCCAGCGCGACCCATTGCCCGTTCTTGTGAATCATCAAGGCCGACTGTTGCAGCGACCCGGCGGTCCTGCCCGAAACCACGACCACCAGTGTGCCGGTGGGCGGTTGAAGTCGGGGTACCAAGAGCATCAGTCCGAGCGCCAGGACCGCCACGCCGGCGGCGCCAAACCACAGGACCCGAGGGCTCGGCAGCTTTACACGACCTTGAGTGGAGCGCCGCCGTACCGGGCGGCGACGCGGTCGATGTAAGCGGCGCACATGTCCGCCACCGCGGCGCTCTCGATCTGGATCACGTTCTCGGCGTTCTCCTCGCCGCTGTGCGAAAGATTGAAGCTGCCGGTGTAGACGTAGTCGTCAGCGACCAGGATCTTCGCGTGCATGAAGTCATGCACCGAGCCCTTGGCGTACGGAATCGAGCGCTTGGCGCCGAATTTGACGGCAGCCACGATGGCGCGGAACGCGCCGATCTTCCATGCGGCTCCCGGCACCGAGGCCCACTGGTGCTGCACCTCGTCCATCTGCGTCGCATCGTACACACCACTGATGTCGACCCCGGTCGGCCTCTCGACGGCCTCGGCAAGCGTGCCGAGGATCGGCCCGGACGTGATCACCGGAGAGCAAATACGGATGCGCGTGCGGGCTGACGACAGCGACCGCGACATCGCGTGCACCATCTTCAGTGCGCGCCCCGGACAGAAGTAGGGGCGCACGCGCGTGCCCTCCGCCAGCGCCGACCAGGGTGACGAGATGCGGCCGGAAACGGCCACCACAGGCTTCTGCCACAGCTCTTCGAAGTTGGTGAGGAAGTCGCCGGCTATCTCCACCGAGGCGAGGGTCACGATGAGGTTCTCCTCGCGCGTCCACGAGTCGTTGGTCCAGTTCGTCGAACCGGTGAGGACGGTGGCCTGCGGGGTGCTCGCGTCGCGTACGACGTACTTATGGTGCATGAGGTCGGGAACGCCGTCGATTGGCTTGACCTGTACGCCGATCGACCGCAGCTCGTCGATGAAAGTCCAGTCGATCTCCGGCGGCGGCGGGACCGGGATCACCTGCGCGGAATCCTGGTTGAACATGAGGCGCACGACCACGCCGCGCTTCACCGCCGCCTTGAACGCCGCGAGCAAGATGTCCCCTGGAGCCGCTTCCAGCCGAAGGTCGTAGAGGGCGATGTCGAGCGTCTTCGTCGCACCCCCGAGGAAAGAAGCCACCCTCTGGGCGACGGCTTCCGCATTCTGCCCGCCGTCGGTAAGAAAGAAAAAGTCGAGCGGAGACGCGGCGATCAGACGTCCCTCTTCGGTTCGCCTGTCTGCTCGCGCGGCACCTCGACTTTGACCGGGAGCGGTCGGGTCGCCAGCTCGGCCGCCTCCTCCGGGTCGTCCGTGAAGCTGAGGAGGTCGAGGTCCTCGGCCGCGATGGCGCCGGCTGCCAGGACGACCTTTTTCATCCAGTCGATGAGGCCCTTCCAGTACTCGGTGCCGAAAAGCACGATCGGGAAGTGCTCGATCTTTCCGGTCTGGGCGAGCGTCAACGACTCGAAAAGCTCGTCAAGCGTGCCGATCCCGCCGGGAAAGATGACAAACCCGCGCGCGTACTTGACGAACATGTTCTTGCGGACGAAAAAGTAGCGGAACTCGACACCGAGGTCGACGTACCTGTTGAGCGACTGCTCGCTAGGCAGCTCTATGTTGCAGCCGACCGACAGCCCGCCGGCCTCGTGGCAGCCCTTGTTGACCGCTTCCATGATCCCCGGCCCGCCGCCGGTTATGACCGCGAATCCTCGGTTCGCGAGCGCCGCACCGAGAGCTTCGCCGGCCTTGTAATAGGGATCGTTCGGTTTCGAGCGCGCAGAACCGAAGACGGTGACGGCCGGGCCGACCTCACCGAGCGCGTCAAAGCCCTCCACGAATTCGGAGAGGATGCGGAGCACCCGCCAGGGATCGGCGTGATGACTGAGCTCCTCGATTGCGTCGCGCTCGAGCAGCGCCTTGTCGGCCGGGGCCTGTGCTTTCGGGACGACAAGACGGCCTGCGCGGCGGCGATCGGCCATCGCGCTTAAGCCTCGGGCGCGGGTTCCGAGGGAAGAGACTCCTGGCCGCCGTTGGTCTTCACTGCAGCCGGCTCGGTGGGTTCGGCCGCCACGGTGAGGGTCGCGCGCTTGGAACGCGAATTCTTGCGTGTCATCTCTGCGTCCGCATCGCCTTGTGGCAGCAATGCGGCGGGCGTTTCCGCGGCGGCCGTGATGGTCTTGCGCGCGGGGCGGCTCGACGCCGACTGGTCCGGCATTTCGAGCACCTGGTCCATGTGCGCCCTGAGCGAGGCGACCTCGGCCTCGAGCTCATGGACGCGGTGGCGATGTCGCATGTGCTCGGTGAAGTGGTGAAGGCTGTTGGACCAGTGGTAGAGGGTCCCCGCGACCACCACCACCGCAAGCGGAACGATCGCGACGGTCCAGAGGGGCACGCTGTTGAGGTGCAGGACTGAGAAGTGGACATTCACCGTCTCGAGGTTGCTGTAGCCGAAGACCGTCGCTCCGGCGCCGATGACAAGGCCCACCAGCAGCGAGCTGGCGAGAAGAAACCGCTGCCAGAGGTGGCTCAGGTTGGGCACCCGGCGAACGTTACCCGGTTTGTCACGGATTTCGGAGGGTTTAGGCCTGCTTCCAGCTCATCTCGCGCTTGGCCGCGTCGGGACGCAGCCAGGCGTGCAGGCGCTCGGCCTCGCCTTCGACCGCCCGGCGATTCCTGGCCGAGAGTGACGTGAATGCCTCGAGACTCATCGTCGCGCGTCCGCGAAGCGGCGCCTCCCAAGCTCCGGCGACCATGCCGTCGACGAGGAACGTGGGCAGGACGTCGCCGTTCTTGCGGATGACGGTCTTGCGCAGCGCTTCGGGAAGGACCCGCTCGCGGCGGTCGTACGCCAGCAGGAGGTTGTCCCACTTGGGCAGAAACCGAACCGGAGATGGGACGTCGGGATCCGGGCGTGGCGCGTGTGGCAGATCGACTAGCTTGCGCCCATCTTCAGCCTGGAACGTGACCAGGTCGAGCGAGTCGAGGGCGCCCGAGAACACGCTGACCGAACGACCCAGCCACTGCGCCAGGTCGCCGCGGCTCGCCGGACCGAAAGCGGCGAGGTACGCGGTGACCACCGCTCGCATGGCGTCTTCCGGATCTGCTTCCGGCAGCGGCGCTCGCCGGTAACGGCTGCCGGCGAAGTGTCCGAAGCGCGCGTCGTCGTGGTGGTTGATCGCGGCGCCGACCGAGACGATGACGCTGAAGGCGACCCAGTCGGGCAGCTCGGCCGGGACGCGATGGCGGAAGGCGCGCTCGAGCTCGGGTTTCTTGAGCGGCCGGTCGTCGAGCGCGACCAGGATGTCCTCGCGCAGCGCATCGACGTCCACGCCTCTCTCTTTCAGCTGTCGCGGACCTTCCGACCAGACGTGGCGGGGAAACCTCGATGCGAGCCGGAAGAGGTCGAACTGGCGCGCGCTGACCAGGTGAAGGGTGCCTCGCATCAGCGTGGCCTTGTAGACCAGCTGCGCTTGAAGGGCTGCTTCCAGCTCTTCGCGCTTGAAATCGCCGAGCCTCGACCACAGCCCGATGTAAGGCGACGGTGAGTACTGCGCCTGCATGCCGGCGAGCCGCTCGATGGCGGTCACGGCGTCGAGCTGGACGCGCTCGAGAAGCAGCTGGCGTGCGAGCGTCCAGCGATTCAGCTGCCGGACTGAGACCGTCCCGGTGGCAGCCTTACCTGGAATCGAGGCGCTCCAGGACCACGACGGGGATCTGGCGCGTCGTCTTCGTGCGGTACTCGAGAAACTGCGGATTGATGCTCGAGTGCTGCTGGTAGAGGCGCTCGTACTCATCGGCGGTCGGTATGTGGGCGCGCGCCTTGAACCTCTCCCCGTTGACTTCGACGGTCACCTCTGGATGCTTGACCAGGTTGTGGAACCACGACGGGTGCATCGGGGCACCGCC
>DASQAU010000201.1:0-4451 GCA_035635595.1 Candidatus Eiseniibacteriota bacterium | reverse complement strand
GCGCCCCAGAAGTGGGTGCCGCGGATCAGCCAGCCCAGGTACTGGGTGTTCTGGATGAAGAGGACGCTGTTGTAGGCGGGCGAGTTGCCCGGCGTGCCCGCGTCGGGCACGTAGTAAAAGGACAGAAAGACACCCGTCAGCAGCTGGAGGACGATGAGGATGAACACCATCCCGCCGAAGCAGTAGTAGAAGGCGTTGGCAAAGTTAGGGACACGCTGGTACAGGGCCTCGTCGACGGCTTTGGTGAACGGGTAGCGATCATCCAGCCAGTTGACCACCGCCAGCTGGATGTCGCGCGGGTGGGGGATGGCCATTCGCTAAAACCCCAGGACGATGCCGTCGACCTGGATCGTGTTCGGGTCGGTCCCTTCCTTCCAGGTCAGGTGTGACAGCGGGGCCGGCGCCGGACCACGGAGGACCGTGCCGTCGAGATTGAAGCGCGATCCGTGGCAGGGGCAGTCAAAGCGCCGGGCCTGTTCGTTCAACGCGATCGAGCAGCCGAGGTGCGAGCACGTGATGGCGAAGACGTCGATCTTCCCCTTGTTGTTCACGGCGTAGCCCCCAAACGCCAGCTCACCGGCGGCGTTGTCGCCTCCACCGTCGGCCATGATGAACGCCGAGTTGGGGTTCGACGGCGCGTCGAACTTGAGCGCCTCACCGTCGGCGAGCTGGCTGAGCGGCTTGGGTACGCTGATCGTCAGGAGGCCCTTCTTCTGACTTTTCGGCGGGGCAGGCCACAGGTAGAGGAGCAGGGGTGCCAGGGCGGTCACGACAGTAGACGTCAGCAGGGCCGCCATCCACCATCCGAGGAAGGTGCGACGGGTCACCCGCTTCGGCGCCGCAGCGTCTGCCATCCGGACCAAATGTTAGCGGGAACGTAGCAGTGGCAGACCGACCGCCTGGCGCACCTCCTCCATCGTCTGGCGCGCCACCTCGCGAGCGGTCTGGCTGCCCTCCTCGAGTATGTTCGCGACGATTTCGGGGGTCAGCTCCGCCCGAGCTTCGCGGAAGGGCCGGAACGTCTCGATGATCCGCTCGGCGAGCAGCCTCTTCTTCTCACCGCAGCCGATCTGCGCCTTGCGGCACAGGTCCCAGTAATGCTGCCAGTCATCGAAGAAGAGCTTGTAGAACGCGCAGACGTTGCATGACCGGGGGTGCCCGGGTTGGGTCATGTAGGTGCGCTTCACGTCCGTCACCATGCTGCGTACCTGCTTGCGGATCACGTCCGGATCGTCGGTCACCCCGACGATGTTGCCGATCGTCTTCGACATGCGCTGCTTGCCGTCTGTGCCCTTGATGAGTGGCGTTTCTGTGAGCAATACACGCGGTTCGGGGAAGACCGGGGTGTAAGTACGATTGAACCTGCGCGCGACTTCGCGCACGAGCTCCACGTGAGCCAACTGGTCCTTGCCGACAGGCACGCCGACACCCTTGACGATGAGGATGTCCGCACCCTGGAGGATTGGGTAGGACAGCAGCCCGAGGTTCACGTTGTCGGGGTGCTGCTTCGCCTTTTCTTTGAAGGCAGGCGTGCGCATGACCCAACTCAGCGGCGTGACCATCGACAGCATGAGAGATAGCTCGGCGACCTCAGGGACTTGGGACTGAAGGTAGAGGACGCTGCGCTTAGGGTCGATCCCGACAGCGAGCAGGTCGGCGGTGAGGTCGAAGACCTTGCTCTCGACCGTATGGCCGTCAGGCTCGGTTGTCAGCGCGTGATAGTCGGCGACGAAGTAGTAGCAGTCGTACTCGTTCTGGAGGCTGACCCAGTTCTTCGCGGCGCCCAGGTAGTTGCCCAGGTGAAAGCGCCCGGTGGGGCGCATGCCGCTGAGAATCCTGATCCGTTCTGCCATCCGGCCATCGAGTCTAACGAGGCCGGTTACGCCTCATCTGTACGATTTCGTCAGTTGCCTGATCACGACCTGACCGCCGACCTGCCGGCGCCGAGCGCCGGGCTCGGTTCGCGGGCGCTCCGCAACACGGTCATCGTCCTCACCGCAAAGGTCGCCGCGCGTCTGGTTGCACTGATCACTGTGCTCGCGATGCTCCGCTATCTCGACGCGCCGCGATATGGCGCTTTCGCGGCCCTCGTCAACTTCACAGCAATCGTCAGCGTCGTGCTGGATCTCGGCTTCAACGTCCTGTTTGTGCGGGAGGGCGCACGGCACCCCAACGAGATCCAGCGCTACCTGCGCAACGTCATGTCGCTGAGGCTCTTGATGTCCGTGGTGAGCCTGGGCTTGCTCGCTGCATTGCTGGCCTTCGCAGGGTTGGAGGATCTGTTGCTTCCAGCCTTTCTGCTCATGGTCCTCACCTCCTACTCGACCCTCTTGCGCAATGGGCTCTATGCAGTGCAGAGGCTCGGGTACGAGGCGGTGGCGGTTGTCCTCGAAAGCCTCGTTCTACTTGCGCTCGTCCTGATCGGCATCAAGACCGCGCGCGGCCTGACCTATTTCGTGTGGGCATACGCGGCTCAGTACGCCTTCAGCTGTGCCTATTTCGCGGTGGTCCTGGCGGTCAAGCGCATCGCCGTTGTCGGGTGGAGGCTCGAGCTCCCTTTGCTGCGCGAATGGTTTTGGAAAGGCCTCCCATTTGCACTGACGTTCGTGCTCACGATCCTCTATTTCAGGATCGACCAGCCTCTCGTGTTCTTGATCAAATCGCCCACCGAAGCCGGTTGGTACGGAGCCGCCTACAAGCCGTTTGAGTCCCTTCTCTTCATCCCGATGACCTTCCTGTCGGTCGTCTTCCCGGTGCTGTCCGTATATCACCGGGAAAGACCGAATGAGCTGCTGAGCGCTGTGAACCGATTTTTCAAGGCGCTCCTGCTCATCGGCTGGCCGATGAGCGTGGGCATCTTTCTCCTGGCGCATCCGCTGAACCACCTGCTTTTCGGGCAGAAGTACGACCCTTCAGAACCCGCCCTGCGCATCCTTTCCATTTCTTTGGCCATCGCTTTTGTGAACAACGCATTCATCGGCGCGCTGAGCGCCTCAGATCGCCAGTCGTCCTTCACCTGGGCGGCGGGCTGGAGCCTGGTGGCCAACGTGGCGATGAACCTCGCGCTCATCCCCACGTTCGGCTACCTGGGCGCGAGCTGGGCCACCGTGATCACCGAGATCGTCCTCGGGGTGGTGGCGTGGACGCTCACTGCGCGCTACATCGGCCGGGTGCCGGTCGTCCGGCTCGGATGGCGCGTGTTGCTGGCCGGCCTCGTCATGGGGGCTGCCGTGTTCCCGCTGCGTGACATGGGCGGGGTGGCGATAGCGGTCCCCGTCGTGGTCGGTGTGATTGTCTACGCCGGTGCTGTGCTCCTTCTGCGGGCGTTGACCAGGGACGAGATCGACTGGGCTCGGCGAGCCTTGGCCGAGGCCCGATGAGTCCTAAGCCCGTCTATCTCAAACCCCGCGGAGCGGTGGAGCCCGTGCCCTGGGAGGAGATAGCGGTTGACGCGCCTGACGTCAAGCCCGAAACCAGGCTGGACGAGGCCCAGTTCGTCGCGCTGGATGTCGAGTCCACCGGCAACACCCCGTTCCTGGTCCTGGAGATCGGGGCCGAACGCTTCCGGCTCGACGGCCCGCTGTCCTTCTTCGACACGCTGGTGGACTGCCAGGCTCCGATCAACCCTTATGCGCACCGGCGCCATCACATCGACCGGTCGATGCTCATCGGCGCGCCGGAGTTTCGTGACGCGCGCCGTGCCTTCCTGCGCTTTGCCCAGGGGGCGGTGCTGGTCGAGCACAGCCACGACGCGTTCGACACGTGGCTGGTGGGTCGAGGCCTGGAAAGTCCGCTCGAGCACCCGATCATCGACACCTCGGCCCTGGCCCGGCTCGTGCTGGAGCTTCCCAAAGGCCAGACGCCCGGCCTGGCGCGCCTCGTCGAGGTGCTGGGCCTCGACGTGACGCCCGCGCATGCGGCGCTCGACGATGCCCGAGCTACAGCCATGGTGTTCCGGGCGCTGATCGCGCGGGCGCAGGAGATGCTCGGCTGGACGACGGTGGGCGAAGTCCTCGCGGCTCTGCCGCGTCCGATCGTCGACCGGACCGCGCCTAGTCGAAGAGCGTCAGCTGCAGGTCGGGCGCCGGGTGCTCGAGGCCCGAAAGGCCCACCCCGATCAGCCGCACCGGCCGCGACTCAACGTGCGACTTCTCCAGCGCCGACCGCGCGGCGCGGAAGATCGTCTCGACGTCGTCGGTCGGGCTCGTCCGGCTCACCTGGCGGCTCACGAGCCTGAAGTCAGGCAGCTTCAACTTCACGTAAATCGTTCGCGCTCGGACGCCCTCGGCCTTCAAACGCTCGACCACGCGGTCAGTCAGGTCGCGCAGCGCACCCTCGAGCTGAACGCGATCACTGACGTCCTCCTCGAAGGTGGTTTCGGCCGAGATGGTTTTGGCCGGCTTGCTGCCGTCGACGGGCGCTCGATCGCGACCCTGCGCGAGCCGTTGAAG
>DASQAU010000200.1:0-2910 GCA_035635595.1 Candidatus Eiseniibacteriota bacterium | reverse complement strand
ATGGCCGCCAGGTCCACGACGGCAGGCACGCCCGTGAAGTCCTGCATAAGGACGCGCGCGGGAAGAAACGGGAGCTCGGCGTCGCTCGGCGGGGGCGCCGGCCAGGCAGCCAGCGCGCTGACATCCTTTTCCGTCGCTGTGCCCGCCTCGGCCAGGCGGACGAGGCCTTCGAGCAGCACCTTGACGGTCATCGGAAGACCGGACGTATCTTGCGCGAGCGCGCTCAGCGGGTAGAACTCGAGCTGAGTTCCTGAAAGCTTCGATCTTCCGATCATGTTGAGATCGTACTAGCCTCCGAGTCTTGTCCTTGACAACGCAACTTTCCAAGACTAGATTCCGGCCGTCTCCGGATCTGGGTTTGCGAAAGTGAGGAATGCACCGTGAACGGCTGGAAGGTATCGAGCAAGTCGGTCGGGGTCGCCCTGCTGGCCCTGGTCGCGATGGTGGCCGCCGCGTGCGGCGGCACCACGGAGCAGTCGATAACGCTGAAGCGAAGCGGCACGATCACGATCTGGCACGGCTACGAGGGCACGTACCTCGACACCAAGAAGGCGATCTATGACGCCTACATGAAGCAGTACCCGGACGTGACCATCAACCTCGTCCACAAGCCAAACCTGACCGACGTGGTCACCACGGCGGCGGGTGCGGGCCAGGGCCCCGACATCGTCGCCTGGGTGGATGACCAGATCGGCAAGTGGCAGAAGCTCGAGGCCATCAAGCCGATCGACCAGTTCGTCAACAAGGACTACATGAACTCGCAGTTCAGCCAGGCGGCGGTGGACGCCGCCACTTTCGAGGGCAAGATCTACGGGATGCCCGAGTCGGTCGAGGCGATCACCCTCATCTACAACAAGAAGCTGATCAGCTCCGGCGATATCCCCAAGACCAGCGACGCGCTGGTCAGCTGGTCCAAGTCGTACGCCAGCTCACACGCCGGCTCCTACGGCGTCGTCTGGAACCCCAAGGACGCGTACTTCCAGGCGCCGTGGATCTACGGGTCCGGTGGCTTTTACGTCAAGGCCGACGGCTCCGTCGGACTGAACACCGCCGGCACCAAAGCCGGCTTCAGCTACGTCGCCAGCTTCAAGGGCGCGATGCCCAACCAGGTCGACTACGGCATCGCCGACACCCTGTTCAAGGAAGGCAAGGCCGCGATGATCATCAACGGGCCATGGTCCGTGGCCGACTACGGCAAGGCCGGCGTCGACTACGGGTTCGCCACCCTGCCGGTGGTCGCCTCGAGCAGCAAGCCGGCATCGCCATTTGTCGGCGTGAAGACGCTGATGCTGGGCGCCTACTCGACGAACGCGGCGCTCGCCGTCGACATCATGAAGTACTTCACCAACCAGGCAAACCAGACCACGATGGTCCTCGCCACCAGGGAGATCCCCGCGAACAAGCTCGCGCTGGCGGACTCCAAGGTCCAGGCCATACCTGACATCGCGGGATTCGGCGCCCAGGTCAAGAACGGCGTGCCGCTCCCCAACACTCCTTTCATGTCGGCGCTCTGGGACCCGGTGGCGAAAGCCCTGGAGGCGGTCTGGACCGGCAAGCAATCCGTCGACGCTGCGCTCACCGATGCGCAGTCCGCGGCCGAGAAAAACGTCGCCCAGCTGAAATAGCGGGGAGGAACGACAGGCGAGGGCGGCGGCAGGCGCCGCCCTCTGCTCGTTAGCCGATGTACCGCGTCAGAGCGCTGACCACCATCGCGTACCTGTCCCCGATGATCGTCGGGGTCGGGCTGATCAGCCTCTACCCGATCGCCTACAACGTCTTCATCTCGGTCACGAACCAGAACCTCTTTCACTTCCGCCGCTACAGCTTCGTCGGCCTGGCCAACTACCAGAGCCTGCTCAAAACCCTTGACGCGGACTTCTTCATCGTCCTGGCCCGGACCTTCCTCTTCGTCGCCATCTGCATTCCTCTCTTTTTAGGGCTGGGCCTGCTGGCTGCGCTCGCCCTCAACCACCCTGCCATCCGCTTCAAGGCGTTCTGGCGCGTGGCGCTGATCGTGCCGTGGGCCGTCCCGAGCTACATCACGGCGCTGGTGTGGAAGTTCTTCTTCAACGGCGAGTTCGGCACCTTCAACCAGCTCTACCGCCTGGTCGCGGGCCCGCAAGCAGGCCTGCCGTGGCTCACCGATCCGAACTGGGCATTCGGTTCCATCGTGCTCGCGAACCTGTGGATGTCCTATCCCTTCTTCATGGTCGTGATCCTCGGCGCGCTGCAGAGCATTCCGAGCGAGCTTTACGAGGCGGCCGCAATTGATGGCGCCGCCGCATGGAGCAAATTCCGGCGCATCACGGTGCCGCTCCTCCGCCCTGCAATCCTCCCGGCGACGGTGCTCAGCGCGATCCTGACCTTCAACACCCTCAACACCGCGTACCTCATCACGGCGGGCGGCCCGTTCACCAGCGCGGCCAAGCCCGGAGCCACCGAGCTAGTGATGGTCTACGCGTTTCGTGAGGCGTTCCAGCTGTTCAACTTCGGCTACATCGCCGCCTTCGCTGTGGTGATCTTCGCGATGCTGTTCGCCGTCACGCTTGGCAGCCTTCGCTTCACCGGCCTGGTCCGCGAGGAGGCTCGATGAGGGTCCTCTCGCGGTACGGGGTGCCGGCCCTCATCTATGTCTTCCTGACGGCGATGGTGATCTTCGCGTTGTTCCCTGCCTTCTTCGTCGTGCAGGCGGCGTTCCGGCCCGGGCAGTCGCTTTACTCGCTGACGCTGAGCCTGTGGCCTGATCACCCCACGTGGGACAACTTCACGTACATCTGGACCAAGATTCCGTTCCCGCTCTGGCTGCGCAACAGCCTGGGCATCTCTGTGGGCACCATGGTCGCCGGCCTGATCGGCTCGGCCACCGGCGCTTATGCGCTCTCCCGATTCCGCTTTGCGGGCAAGCAGATG
>DASQAU010000199.1:0-5434 GCA_035635595.1 Candidatus Eiseniibacteriota bacterium | reverse complement strand
CCAGAGCTCGGGCCTTCAGGACGTCATCGTCCAATTCGCTCACCTCCCTGGGTCGAGACTGGTTCATCTCCTCACCAGCCGATCGACGGCGAGACGAACGATCGGTCGAGCAACACCTCCCTGAGGCAGGGCAGCAGGTCCGACGCGAGCTCGGACTTGAGCACGTACCCGAGAGCCCCGGAGCCAAGCGCCGCACGCACGTAGTCGAGGTCCGCGTGCACCGTCAGGAACACGATCTTCGCGGCAGACCCCGCCACCTTGAGCTGCCGCGCCGCCTCGATGCCGTTCATGAGGGGCATCGAGATATCGAGCACGATCAGGTCGGGCACGAGCCGGGCGGCCTCGGCGATCACCATCCGCCCGTCGCCGACCGTCCGGAGGATCTCGAAGTGCGGCTCGAGATGCCGAACGACGGCCGCGAGGAATTCCGCGTGGTCATCGGCCAGCAGGAGGCTCGCTCGGGCCGTGCTCACCGAGATCACGCGGTACGCGGTCCGAGCCCATTCGCGGACTGAAGCGAGAGCTGCACGAGACGGAAGGTACGTGTCCCGGAGGCGTGGGGGCTACTGGTAAAAGTTACAGAAATGGTGCAGAGGACTGACGGGCGCGCTACAGGGAGACGATGCGCTTCTTGATGGCGAACTGGACCAGCTCGGCGCTGGATTTGATGCCGAACTCCTCCATCATATTGTATTTGTGGAACGCGACGGTCCTCGGGGTGATCTTGAGGATCGCCGCGACCTCCTTCATCGTGCGTCCCTCGGCCAGGAGCTGCAGGACCTCGCGCTGACGCGGGCTCAGCTCGCGAGCTCCCGTGGCCGGTTGAGCTGGTCGCAGCAGATTCGTCACCATGTCCCGTGTGGCCAGCGGCGTGACGTACGAACGACCCTGGACGACATCTTGAATGGCCTGCAGCAGCTCCGAGGCCGCGGAATTCTTGAGCAGGAAAGCCGACGCGCCCGCTCGAAAGGCTTCGGCCGCGATGTCCGGATCTTCATTCACGGTCAAGATGATTACCTTCACCGCCGGCATCGAGCGCTTGAGCTGCCGGGCGGCGTCCAGGCCGTTGAGCAGGGGCATGGCGATGTCGACGACGACGACATCGGGCCGGAGCTTGGGGGCTGCCTCGAGCAGGGCACGCCCGTCCGTCACTGAGCCCACCACGTCGCATTCGGGCTCGAGCAGCTTGACGAACGCCTCCCGGAGCAGTCGGTGGTCGTCCGCCAGCAGGACGCGCGGGCGCTTCACACGCACATCATATCGCCGATGCCGGCGCGGCTTCCCTTAGAGGGAGAGTGACATAGAGCCGGGTCCCGTCTGAAGGTCGCGAATCGATCGCGACCTGGCCGCCGAGATGAAGCACCCGCTCGCGCATGCTGACGAGCCCGAGCCCGCCCTTGACCTGTACAAGCTTGGGATCGAACCCGACGCCGTCGTCGACGATCCGCAGCGAGATCGCGTCCGCGGTCGTGCTCAACGCGACCTCGGCGTGTTGCGCGCCGCTGTGCTTGACGGCATTGCGCAGCGCTTCCTGCGCGATGCGATAGAGGCACACCGCCGTGTCGGGCGGAATCGCCGCCGGCAGCTCACGATCCGTGAACGCGATCGCGAGACCGTGGCTCGCGGCGAGCTCCTTGCAGAGGCCGCGGATCGCAGCCACGAGCCCGAGCTGCTCCAGCTTGGAGGGATGAAGCTGATGGGACATGTCGTGCACGGACGACGACAGGTGTTTGACGAGCGCCAACAGCTCCTGAATCCGGGCCCCGAGCTGGCCCGCGACCTCCAGGGGTTTCTGCCGCAGCAGATCCAGCTCAACCGTCAGGAGCGCCAGGCCCTGGCCCAGGTCGTCGTGGAGCTCGCGCGCGATCCGTCGGGATTCATCTTCCTGAGCCTGAAGCAGCCGTCCCGTCAGTCTCCGCAGCTCGATCTGGCTCAGCCGCAAACCCTCTTCGGCCTGACGGCGCAAGCTGATGTCGACGATCGTGGCCATGACGAGCCGCCCGGCGCTGGGATGCGCCGGACTCAGCGCGATCTCCACCGGGAACTCGGAATCGTCCTTGCGCCGCGCGAAGAGCTCCTGGCCGGCCCCCATCGGACGGACCACCGGCGACTCGAAAAAACGCGCCCGATGCGCGGAGTGGTGATGCCGAAACCGCTCGGGCATCAGCATCTCCACCGGCCGGCCGAGAATTTCCTCGCGCTGGTATCCGAAGAGCTTTTCCGTCTGCGCGTTGGCCATCGTGATGCGGCCGTCCTGACCCACCATGATCACGCCATACGGAGCCGTCGCGACCACCTGCCAGAACCGCAAGTCTGCCCTCCGGCGGTTGGCTCGCTCCGCGAGCAGCGCCACGATCAGCCCAGTCTGCAGGGCGAAGAGCGAGAGAGCTCCGACGATGTGCCAGCGGTACAGATCCCAGAGGGCCGGCTCTCGGTAGCGAACGTCACTGCCGGGCGGCAGGCCAGCCTCGCTGAGGCCCCAGCGTCGCAGCTGGCGCCAGTCGACCATGTTCACGTTGTGACTGATGTCGCGCACCGACATCGTGTCGGGTCGTTCTCCCGACAGAATGCGCAAGCCTAGTGCCGCCGCATTCTTCCCCTCCAGCTCGAAGCTCATCACCCGGCCGCCCACGATCCCGCGACCGATGTACGAATCCACATGGCCGTAGATCGGGGCGTTCGCGGTGGCGGCGAGCACCTCGAGAACCTTCGCGGGAATGAACGTCTGGCCGGCTCCGTCCTGGAACACGTGGATGTACTGGACGATGCTCCCATCGGGAAGATTCGCCACTCGTTTCACGAGATCGGCCATCGGCAGCCCGGACAAGTAAACGAATTCCAGCTTGTCCTCGTACCTGAGGAAGGTCTGCCGGGCAACTCTCTCCCAGGAGACGTCGAAGGGCGAGCTGCCCGTGACGACGAAAACCCGGCGCGTCGCAGGTTGGAGTCGGAGGGCCAGGTCGAGCGTGCCCGCCAGGTCCATCTGCATCGGGACGCCGATGACGTCGGCGGGGAGCGACCGTTTCTGCACCTCCTGTTGATCGACTCCGACGAACACGATCGGGACCCCGGGGAAGAGCTCCTGACGAAACTCCAGCGCGAAGTCCAGCGAGGACGAGAGACCGGCGATGACGAGGTCGATCTTCTGGCCTGCGTACTTTTGCCGCAGAAAGTCGACCAGAATTCTGCGCTGAGCCGTGTCGCGGAAGCGCGAGAGGTCCAGGTATTCGTTGCGGATCTGGATGGCCTCCGAGGAGCCCACGGCGAACGCGTCGCGCAGGCCTTGACGGACCAGCATACCGCCCGGAGCGCCTTCAGTGTTGTCGGGGGTCAGCAGTACGACGTTCCTCACGCGCGCGGGCGCGCCCGCGGCAGCGCCATGGCAGAGCAGTAGCGCGGCTGAAAGCGCCGTCGACGCCACCAGCGTAACGAATCGCGGTCCCGCGCTCCATCCGGCTCTACTGCTCACTGTTCCGCACCCGCGTTGAGCGCTGCGATCCTTCGCGTCCGACTCCGGGCGCAGCCTGGGTCGGACGATTCTACAGGAAATCGAGCGGCGGACAGAACGCAGCACACCCCAACAGGTCGACCGGCGCCGACGCTCCCTGTCGGTTTTCCAGTCTGGCAGTTGGTACTTCTGCCAGTGGGAGGATCGATCGAAAGATCCTAGCCTCCCGCTGTCGAACATGGTTGACGAACCTCTGCCCGGGTGGCACCAGACGCCGTCGGACTCCCGCCAAAGGCGCGGGCGAGACGTGGGACCAAGGTCGCATGGCGACGCAACTCGAGCCGCGATACACGTTCATGGTTATGCACCCTAAACGCTTGGCCGAATGGCAGGAGGGCTTGCCGATGATTCCCTACGACCAGGCCGACAGCGGCGCGTGTCGAGCTCGGACGTTCCCGGTCGCTCTGGTGCTGGTCCTGCTGATCTGGGCTGGAGTATGGGCGACTCCGGCGTTCGCTCAGGGGGGGGGCGACGCACCGCCGCCGCCTTTGGCGCCGACCACCGAGCGGCTCTTCCCTGAGCTCAAGGAAACGAGAGAGACCCTTCCGCCATTCCTGCGCGACGCCGACCTCACGCTTCACCTGCGGACCTACTACTTCAACCGGACCAAGCCCGACGACAGCGTCAACGAGGCTCTGACGTTCGGCGGCTGGCTCAGCTTCAAGTCCGGCTGGCTGCTCGACACGTTTGCCATGGGCGCGACCCTGTACGGCTCGGCGCCGCTGTATGCCCCTGACGCCCGCGACGGCACGCTGCTCCTCAAGCCTGGGCAGGAGGGCTACTACGTGCCGGGCGAAGCCTGGGGCGCGCTCCGCTACAAGGATTACGCCCTGCTCACAGGCTACCGACAGTTGGTCGACCAGACGTACATCAATCCCCAGGACAACCGCATGACGCCCAACACCTTCGAGGGCGTCACGCTCGGCGGCAAGTTCGACTGGGTCAGATATCTCGTCGGGTACCTTTGGCAGATCAAGCCGCGCAACGCCGACGAGTTCATCAGCATGTCCGAGCAGGCGGGCGCGAAGGGATCCGACGACGGCGCCGGGCTGGCCGGTGTCAGCCTGACGCCGTTGAAAGGACTGAAGTTCGACCTCAGCAACCAGTACGGCGTCAACACCTTCAACACGATCTACGGGGCCGTGGACTACCTGTATCCGCTGAGCGACGTCTGGAAGCTCCGCTTCGGGGCCCAGTTCACGGATCAGCGCGCCGTGGGCGATGGGCTCGTGCCGGTCGCGTCTCGATACTGGACGACGCAGCAGGGCGGTGGGCGCTTCCAGATGATCTACCAGTCTTTCACCTTGACCACGGCCTTCTCGATCACCGGCGCCGGCAACACGATCCAGGCACCGTGGGGCAGCTTTCCCGGATATCTCTCGATGATCGACCAGGACTTCGACCGGGCCAACGAGAAGGCGTGGATGGTCGGATTCGCCTACGATTTCTCGAAGGTCCTGACCGAGGGGTTGAGCGGCTACATCAATGCGGCCTGGGGTACCGACGCGATCAATCCCACGACGCGGCAAGATGCCCCGAATCAAGCCGAATACGACTTCAACGTCGACTACCGGCCTGCGTGGATCACTCCGACGCCGCTTCGCGGGATCTGGGTCCGCGCGCGGGCCGCAATTCTCGATCAACAGAACGCCAAGACACTGGGCTATCAGTTCCGAATCATCATCAACTGGGAGCGGGACCTGTTCTGATTCCCGCTGCCGAGAAGAAGAGGGGTTTCTCGATGAGCACGATGTCGACCGACCGGGTCCTCGGCCTGAACGAGTTTTTTACCGCTTCGGAGGCTCGGGTGGATCGCTGGCGCACTCTGAACCGCGTCGCGCGAGCACTGATGGCGACCGGGCCGAGCGCGGCGGGTGGGTTGCGTCTCGACCCCAAGGAGCTTCTCGCCGAGCTCGCCCCGCTGGA
>DASQAU010000198.1:0-14328 GCA_035635595.1 Candidatus Eiseniibacteriota bacterium | reverse complement strand
GATCAGCTGGCTGTCCATGTTGTCGGCGAGGTTGGGGTCGAAGGCTGCGCTGTGGCCGGAGACGAACACGGTGTTGGTCCCCGTCACGTTGGGCGTCACCAGGCTGAAGATCAGGCTGAAGATCATCGAGATCGAGTTGCCCGAGGCCACCGAGGCGGCCGTACAGGTGAAGCCGGCGCAGCTCACCCCAACCTCGCTCGAGGAGGCGGTGGCGGCGACGTTGGTGGCGCCGTTGGACACCTGGTGGTCGCCCCCGAAGCTGACGCCGGTTGCCGTGTCGGGGCCGTTGTTGGTCAGCGTGATCGTGTAGTCGGTGGAGACGCCCTCGATCGCAGTCGCCGGGCCCGAGAACGTCACGGCCACGTCCGCCTGGCCGATCACGGTGGTATTTGCCGTGGAGCTGTTGTTGCTGGGATCGGGGTCAGCGGTTGACGAGCTGACAATCGCCGTGTTGCCGATCACCCGTCCGCCCGGGATGTTGGGCTTCACCGTGACGATCAGCGTGAAGGTCATCGTGCCACCCGCCGGCAGCGTGCCGCCGTTCGTCGGCCCGGACGTCTGGATGAATGAGCCGGGGACAAGATTCACATCCGAGGACAAGCTGTCTCTCAAGAAGACGTTCTGGGCGGCAGACGGTCCGCTGTTGGTGACTGTGATCGTGTAGGTGATGTCGGTACCGGCTCGCGCCGTCGCCGCACCTGTCTTGACGACGACCACGTCAGCCCGGTTGATCACGGTCGTGGAAGCCGAGCTCGCGTTGTTGGCATGGTCGGGGTCGAACGTGGTCGACTCCACCGTGGCGGTATTGGTCAGCACTGTCCCGTCGGCTGCGCCGAGGGGCACAGTGATGACCAGCGTGAACGTCATCGTGCCGCCGGCAAGCAAGGTCGTGCCGTTGGCCGGCCCGGAGGTCTGAACGAAGGAGACCAAGGTCGTCCCCGGAGGGAGGCCGTTGTCTCTCACAAGGACGTTCTCGGCTGCAGCCGACCCGTTGTTGGTGGCCGTGATCGTGTAGGTGATGCTGCCCCCCGCCTGCACGGATGCCGGACCTGCCTTCACGATCGAGAGGTCGACCGAAGGAGCGACCATGGCGGTGCCGGTCACCTGGCCTGTGGTCCCGCCCACGTCGACGAGGTCGACCGTGTAGTTGAACGTGCCGGCGGTCACATAGGTATGGGTGCCGCTGACGCCAAAGGTCTGCGGACCAACCTGGAACATGGCCCCTACCGAGTCGGGGGTGCCGTCGCCCCAATGGATGGTCGCCGACCAGTCGGTCAGCGTGGCGTTGAAGTTAGCCTCCGCGAACCCTGCGAGCTCAGCAGTGAAGCTCACGCCCTGAGTTGCGTTGATCGTCGTGCCGTTGGCGCCCAGGATGGGAGCGTCAGCCACGGTCGCAGCGCTGGTTGCGAAGGCGGTGGATCCTGCGAAGTCGACGATGCTGACCGATACCGGGTAGGAGCCTTCTTCCAGATAGGTGTGGCTGCCGGTCACCGAGAAGTTGCCCGTGCTCACCAACGCGATGGTGCCCACGCTCGGCGCGGTGCCGTCGCCCCAGCCGATCGTCGCCGTGAAGTCGCTCACCATGCCACCGGGGTTGGCGTCGCTCAAGTTCGCCACCGCGCCGCTGAAGACGGCCCCTTCGGTCGCGACCACATTGACGCCGCTCGCGGTCAGCGCCGCATCCGCGACGGACGCGAAGCTGCTCGCGCTCGCAGTGCTGCCGCCGGCATCGGTGATCATGACCGTGACCGAGTAGTTGCCCTCTTCGGCGTAGGTGTGAGCTCCATTGACCGTGAAGCCGCCCAAGGCGTTTGCGACCACCGTGCCGGCCGAGCTCGAGGTGTCACCCCAATTGATGCTGGCCGTGAACTCAGCCGCGGTGCCGTTGGGGTTGGCGTCGCTGAAGGTCGCCACCGCGCCGCTGAAGGCGATTCCCTCCGTCGCCGCAACGTTGATCGGGCTTTCGGTGAGCGCTGCGTCAGCCACGGTGGCTGTGCTGCCGGCGTCGGCGGACTGGCCTCCTGCGGTGACCACAACCGAGATCGGGTAACTGCCCTCCTCGGCGTACGTGTGGCTGCCATCGACAGAGAAGGCTCCGAACGCGCCGGCGATCGCTCCCGCCGAGCTCGCGGTCCCGTCGCCCCACGTGATCGTCGCCGCGAAGTCGCTCGCCAGGGCACTTGCACTACTGGAGGTGAAACTCGCCACCTGCCCGCTGAAGATCGTTCCTTCGACCGCCGAGACGGCAGTCCCGGTCGCAACGATTGTCGGGATCACTGTGACGAGCTGACTGGCCTCGTTGTTAGCCGTGTTCGGGTCGAAGGTAGCGCTGGTGGCGGAGACGAAGACTAAGACGGTCCCCGCCACGTTGGGGGTGTCCAGGGTGAAAACCAGGCGCAGGATCATCGAGACCGAGCTACTCGAGGCCAGAGAGGCGGCGGTACAGAGGAAGCCGCCGCAGGTCACTCCAGCATCGCTCGAGGAGGCGGAGGCGAAGACGTTGGTGGCGCCGCTGGGCACCTGGTTGGCTCCGCCAAAGCTGACGTCGGTCGCCGCGTCGGGACCGTTATTGGTGAGCGTGATCGAGTAGTCGGTTGAGACGTCCTCGATCGACGTGGCCGGGCCTGTAAACGTCACCGCCAGGTCGGCCAGGCCGAGCGCCACCAAGGTGCTGACGGTTGCGCTGTTGTTGATCAGAACGGGGTCAGATGTCGCCGCGGTGATGCTGACCGTGTTCGTGATCACAGTTCCTACGGCAGTGCCGGCGTCGATCTTCAAGACGTAGTCGAAGGTGTAGGTGGCCAGTGCGCCAAGCACGCCGGTGTTGGCCGGCGGACCTGAGGTTTGGGTGAATGAGACAAGGCTCGTGTGGGCCGGCGGAACGAGAACCAGGTTTGGACTCGCGGCGTCGTCCGGACCGTTGTTCCAGATCGTGATCACGTAGGTGGCGTTCGAGCCCGGCCCCGCCGTCGCCGGGCCGGTCATCGTGAGCAACAGGTCGGCGACGCTGAAGATGCTGAAGTGGCTGACGGTGGCTGTGATCCGGCCGGTCGCGAGGTCGATCACCGAGGGCTCCACCCTCCACACACCCAGGGCGCCATCCCAGTGGTAGACGGCCAGGCCCGCCGCCTGCGCCGCGCTGAGTCCCGCCGGCAAGGTGAAGGTCAGAGTCGCCGCCTGGTCCAGGAGATGGACCTGGGCGCCGGAGCCGAGGCTCGTCGCATCGATCTCGTACGCGGTACCGATCACGTGCATGCCCGACGCCATCGACGGGGTCAGGCTGGCAGGAGCGACGGTGATGTTCAGCTGGCTCGCCGACGAGGCCGGCAGGATCACGTTCACCTGCTGGTCGGCCGAGGTTGTCCCGCTGGAGGGGGCGGCAAGAGGCGTCGCGGTGACCGTCGAGCTGGTGCTCAGCCCGACCACACGGTAGGTGTAGGCAAAGCCGGGGACGAGGAGGCGGTCGTCGAATGTGTTCGACGTGGTGGTTCCGATCGCTTTGAAGGGACCGGCGGCTCCGTCGGTGGAGCGCTCAACCTGGTACGAGGCGCCGGCGGCGTTCCAGACGAGGTGAACGGCGCCGACCGATGCGGTGGCATTGAGTGTGAAGTCCGGCGCCGGCGGGCCGCGCGACTGGCTTGCGGCAACCGTGAGGGTCCGCACAACCTGCGAGGAATGTCCGGCCGTGTCGGTCGCGACGGCCCGGACCGTGTAGGCCCCGGCGGCAAGACCTGTCGTCCTGAACAGGGCGCCCCATGTCGCAAGGCCGAGCAGCCCCGCTACGGTGGGACCGCCGGTCGCGAGCGGGAAGCGGTCGGGGAGGCTGATCCACACCGAGCTTCCCTGCGGCGAGTAGGCGAAGCTGAACGAGTTGACCCCTCGCGCCGAGCCGGCTGTGGCCGTGATCAGCGCGGTGTCACCCGCGGCAAGCGTGGCGCTGCTCGGCAGCACGAACTGCACGGTGGGAGCGGCCTGCGACCAGGCCGCAGGAGTCACCAGGTTGGCGGGGGTGCTCCAGGCGCTCTGGTTGCCGAGGTCGTCGGTCGCGGTCACGACGTAAGACACGGCCAGCTTGCCGGCCAGGAAATGGTCGTCGAACGTGGGCGCCGTCAAGCCGGACGCGGCGAGGCTGTACCCGCCGAGGCCTGAGGCCCGATACACGTTGTAGGTGAGCGGCGTGCTGCTCGCGGGCGGGGTCCACGTGAGGCTCACCGCCGTGCCGGAGCTCGAGGCTCGGAGCGCGGTTGGAACGGGCGCCGAGTGTACGACCTGAACGGTGGACGCAGCTGTGGTCGCCAGGGTTTCGCCTTCGGCGGACTTCGCGACGGCCCGCAGCTGAAGGTCTCCCGCGCCGACTCCGCTCAGATCGATCGAGCTCGCGGCGGTCCAGCCGGCCGGCGTGACCGTGGTGGCGAGCGTGAGGAGCGTCAACCACGACGTGCCTGCCAGCTTCTGGACATCCGCCCGGTCGACCCCGGCCGTTGACCCGCCCGCGTGGACGATCACCGAGTTGCCGGCCCTGACCGGCGCGGTCAGATTTCCGCCCAGCTCCACCTGGCCGGTGGACACCGGGAGCTGCCCGGCGGCCGACGCGATGACGAACGGCGCCGGCGTGGACGCAGAGGGTCCAGGCAGGACGAGGCCGGCGACGACGGCGGACGGCTCACCCGCGCCGCGCGGCCCGATGCTGCGCACGCGGTAGAACACCTGCCCGCCGACGCGCTGCGCCGAGTCTCGGAACATCGGTGTGGCCACGGCCGGCAAAGGAACGAACGTGCCCGCGGGATCGAGCGCGCGCTCGACCACGTAACCCGTCGCACCCGTCACCGGATGCCACACCAGCGTCGCTCCGCCCGGCCCATCGATCACGCGCAGCTCGCTCGGCGCGGCCAGGCCGGCCGCTGCGCTCGCCCCGGTCGCAGATCCGCGCAGGCTGATCGATGCCGTGTCGGATGGCGTTCCGGCCGTCCCGTCAGAGCCAATCGCCTGGACTCGATACGAATAGGACTGCCCGGCGACGGCGCTCGTGTCCGTGTAGTCGAGCGCGCTGCTCTGGGCAAGCGCGCTCCAGCCGTCCAGCGTCTGACGCGAAACCAGGTACGCCGGCGGAATCAGCCCGGCCGGCGCCGTCCAGTGGAGGTCGACCCCCCACGTGGTCGCCGTCGCCACCAGCTCGCTCGGCGCGGGAAGCGCGGGCGCCGCGCCGACGATGAAGCTTGCTTCGTCGCTCAGGAGCTGGTCTCCGGCGGCGCGGACCCGGTAGTGACCCGCGGCGATGCCGGTGAGGTTCCAGTCCGCCGTGCATTGAGCCGCGCAGGTGACCGACGCGGGTACCGACATCCACGATGCACCGTCTGAGGTGTACTGGAAGACCAGCGCGGGCGAGCCCTGCAGCGCGGAGGCGCTGAGGATGAGATGGCCGCCGGCCAACCCGTCCGCGGCCAGCAGCTCGCCCCCGGCGAGGCGGACGACCAGGGTGATCTGGTTGGCGGCGATTGGTGCGGCGACCGCGATCGCTGTCGTCACCGGGTCCGATGTGGCGCCGGACTGATCCACGACGACCAGCTGGTAGCTGTGCGCTCCGGCGTTTGCGGTTGCGTCCAGGTACGACGTGCTGCCAACCGGCAGCTCGACAAGCTGCACGCCGTCGCGCGTGATGCGATAGAGCGCTGCGTTGGCTGCCGCCGGCTGCTCCCACGTAAGCGCGACTCCGGCCGGCACGGATGCGGCGGCGAAGCCGGTCGGCTGCGCGGGCTTTGCATTGCTTACGACAACGGCGCGAGTGACGGTGGCGACATTTCCGATCCCGTCCTGGATCCGGATCGTCAGGGTGTACGCACCATCGGCAACGGTCGTGGAGTCGAAGTTGATGGTCGAAGTCCAGGCCAGCGGGTTGCCTGTGATCGGCGTGGCGGGCGCGGTGCCGATCGTCACCGAGGCCAGCGGACCGCTGAGCGTCCACCCCACCTGTCCGGGTGTTCCGTCACTGCTCTGGACGTCCGCCGACAACAGCACGGTTCCGCTGAAGCTGCTCGTGTCGGGGAGAATCCGCAGCGCGACCGGCGCGGAGGCCGGGGTGATCGCAGGCAGGGTGACCGCCGGTGGCGCCGAGGTGCATGGTGCGGCGGCGGTCGTATTCACACATTTGACGCTCGCCACCGCCGACAGCAGCGTCGTGACCGCGGTCGGATTGCCATTCGTCACGTTGACCACTGCGATGGCGGTTGTGGTGTCGAAGCTCACCATCTGGGCGCCGGCCTGCTGGATCGCAGCCGATGCAGTTTCAGCCGTTGTGCCTGCCGCAAACGTGACAAACAGCTGCCCCGCAGCCGGCGATGCGGGAGGGGTCACCACGTGTTGTGTCACAACGCGACGAGCGGGGGGCGCGGAGACGACAGGCTTAGGCGGCGCAAAGGATGGTCCTTTGATCAACAGGGTGCCGGTCGCCGGGTCGTAGCTGATGAGATGGATCCCATTGCTGGCTGCCCAATCGGACAGGCGGGTTTGGTCGATGTGCAGCGGGATGTTCGCCTTCCAGATGCCGCGCACACCGTCCACCAGCACCGGGTTGATTCGTGGCAGTGTCACGAGCGCGATCCGCTCCGGCGATTCACCGTCCACGATCCGCGCCCGATACCAGTGCTCGACCTTCAGCTGGTTGACAGTGAGGTAGCCGTTGATGTCGGCGGGGCTGATGCGCGGCGGAAAGAAGACGAGCGCCTGACCCGACGTCTGCGCGGGCTCGACCCGGATCTGAGGAAGGTTGAAGAGGTACCGGCCGAAGGCCGGATAGGAGCCCACGAGCTCCATCCCGTATGTCTGGCCGAGGCGGTCGGCTTCGCCCGGAGTCGTGAAGGCGGGCATGCGGACGATGACCTGCGCGGCGCCGAACGGAACAGCGCCCAGGACCTGGGCCTGTCCGGGCAGCTTGAACGACGAGATCGACGAGATGCTGGACTGGCTTCTGGCGGTGAGCGCGGCCTGCGGCAGGGTCCCGACGTTCTGCACGATCAGCGAAATCGAGGCTACGAAGCTGGTGGCAAAAAGGGCCGCACCGCCCAGGCCTTTCAAGCTGGAGGCGGCGGCAAGCGTGGCGGAACGGCCGCTTGCGTCAGCAGGCGTACTCACGGCTGCACCCGAGGCACGCCCCACCCTCCGTCCCGGCAACACTATATAAGGAACCGACGAAAACTCATGACCCTTAATAAATAAGAAAAGTCAGCCCGCGCCCATAGGGCATCCGCCCGGCTGATTGGGCAATTGCCTCACATATAGATAGACGCGCGAGGGGCCTCAGGCCACCTCCAGGCGGCGGATGGCGGGTATCTCCCTGACGAGCACGTTCCCCGCCTCGGGGCTCCACCACGGCCTGGCCCCGGGCGCAGGCTTCAAATTGCGCTTAGAGCCGCCTGTCGCCTTGATGCTCCAGCCTGCCTTCCAGGGCATGCTCGGCTGCCATCAGATCGACGTAGAGGGCGCGCGTCCGGAGTAGGTTGCGCACCCTTAACACCACTTCGGTCCGGTCAAGCGGCTTGGTCAAGAAGTCATCCGCGCCGAGCACCAGGGCGCTGTTTCGAGCGACGCGACTGGTATCAGCAGTCAGCACGATCACCGGAAGAAAGCCCAGGCTTTCGCGCGCGCTGCGCAGCTGACGCAGGATCTCAATACCGTCGGGCTGGGGCATATGAAGGTCGAGGAGCACGATATCCGGCTCGAATTCCCTGAACGCCTGTGCGACCTCCAGCGACTCTGTGACCCCGCGAGTCTTGGTCGTGTTGTCGGCAAGGAACGATTCGAGCAGAAGCACGTTGCTCGGCTCGTCGTCCACGATCAAGATGCGGTTCATTCCACCGAGGCTGGCGCGAGGATCTCGCGAATCTGGTCGCCTAGCCTCCTGGTGTCGATCGGCTTGGCGATGTAACCGGCGCAGCCGGCGGCGATCGTTGCCTCGCGGTCTCCAATCATGGCGTCAGCGGTGAGGGCAATGATCGGTATGTCGGCGGTGGTTGGGGATTTCTTGAGCTGGCGCGTAAGCGATAAGCCGTCCTGGCCGGGCAGCTGGATGTCCATCAAGATGAGATTGGGCGGCTTCTTTCCCACTTTCTCAAGCGCCTCGTCAGCCGCGCCGGCCACTTCGACCCGATATCCCTCGCGCTCGAGGACGCACCGCGCAAGCAGCTGGTTCGCCTCGTTGTCCTCGACGACCAGCACGAAGAACTGGTCTCTCATGAGACTGCGGCGGGTTCCTTCACGAGCTGGCGCAGGTGATCCAGCAGGTCTGCGGCAGAGTCGGAGCCGCGGCTGAGAATCGTCGAGACATGGCCGTTGAGGAGACGCTTGTCCGCCTGCGTCAGATGACGCGCTGTGAGGATCATGATGGGCGTCCTCTGGGTGACGGGGTCGGCCCGAAGAGCTTTGACGACATCGAATCCGTTGACGTCGGGCATCATCAAATCGAGCAGCACGAGATCAGGACGGCGCCACTTGGCGAGCACGATCGCCTCGCGCCCTCCCCCCGCCAGGATCACCGCGAACCCTGCACGCTCGAGGATGTTTCTGAGCCACTCCCGGTTGGCGGCTTCGTCGTCCACGACAAGAACCGTGGTGCCGTTGGAGTTTTTGAAATTGAACCGGCTGAGACGTTTGACCAGCTCCTTGCCGTCGATTGGCTTGACGAAGTAGTCCATCGCACCGAGCGCTATCCCAAGCTCGGGATTATCGATGACGCTGACGACGACGACGGGGATGTCGCTCGTCGCCTGATCCTGTTTCAGTCGCGTCATGACCTCCCACCCGTCGAGCTCGGGAAGGAGAATGTCAAGGGTTATGGCTGCGGGCCGCAGCTCGCGCGCCATCGCGATGGCATCAGTTCCGGTTCGTGCGACGTGAGTACGGAATCCGGCGCCATCCAGCTGTCGTGTGAGCAGCTCAGCCGCGGCAGGATCGTCCTCGACCACCAGCACGAGGGGGCGTGACATGTCCTCGACTTTGATCGGGGCAGGCGGGTGTTCTTCGGGAACCGGAGGCCGTACTGGCAGATGCAGCGTGAAGACGCTGCCCTTTCCGAGTTGACTGCTGACCCGGACCTCCCCCCCGTGCAACATCGCGAAGCGGCGAGTCAAGGCCAGGCCCAGCCCGGTGCCCTGCTGCCGCCGACCTGGGCCAGGGTCGATCTGATGAAACTCCTCGAACAGATGCGCTTGATCCGCTTCCGAGATGCCTATGCCCGAGTCTGCAACCGAGATTTCGACCGCGCTATCTCGGCGGACAGCCGCGATCGTCACCTCGCCGCCATCGGATGTGAACTTGATGGCATTCGAGGCGAGGTTGAGCAGCATCTGCTTCAGCTTGCCTGCATCTGCGAGAACGTCCCCGGCAGAGGCCACGTCCGCGCGAATCGTGATCCGCTTCTGGCCGGCCAGGGGCTCGATCGTGCTGACCACCTGTTCGACGACCTGCTCGACGGCAACGGTTTGGAGTCGCAGCTCCATCTGTCCGGCCTCAACCTTCGACAGGTCGAGAATGTCGTTGATCAGCCCCAACAGGTGCTTGCCGCTGACGTGGATTTGATTCACGAACCGGTGTTGAGTCAGGGGATCGAAGTGTCCGTTGCCAGGTTCAAGCAGCAGCTCCGAGAAGCCGATGATCGCATTCAATGGCGTGCGCAGCTCATGGCTCATGTTGGCGAGGAAGATGCTCTTGTGCTGGTTCGCCTCATGCAGGTGACGATTGGTCTCTTGAAGCTTGGCGATCAGTCGCGCCCGGTCGAGCGCAGCCGCGACCGCGCTGAGGAACTGCTGTACGCGGCTGAGCTCATCGCTGCCGAAAGCAGGCGTGAATGGTCCAGAAAGGATGACGACCTTGCCCGCATCGACCGAGCGAGCCATCGGGAGGACGATCAGGGTCCGAGTAATTCCATTCAGAGTGTCGCGGCTGACGCCGTCCGGGAGACTCGCGAGCCGGGTCCTGAGAGATTCGACGTCTGCTTTGCTTAGTCCGCGTGCGGCTTGAGGCATGCCCGCGCTGTCAAACGCCGCCGCAGCTGCCCCACCCACGATCCTCATCGACCAGTCAAGCGCTCTGTTCGTCAACGCTTCGGCGCTGGCATCGAGAGTCAGCAGATCCTGCATGAAGGCCCGCAGACCCTCTTCCTCAGCAGCTCGCCACTCGCGCCGAAGCCAGGCAGGTGGTGAGAAGCTCACGTACAGCAGAGGAACGATGGCAAGCACGACCAGCTGAATGAGGACCTCCATCAGCGGGTTGGCTGATTGGGTGCCGGCCGCCACCGCGAACAAAAGGATGACCACAAGGCCGGCGAAGCCAAGACTCAACGTCCTCAGGCGCCACGCCTGGACAGCCGGCAGCTTCCGCGCGACCGACCAGAACTGGACGATCGGTTCCAAGACTGTGGTTGACCAGACCACCACGACCGCGATGAGCGTCCAGGTGAGCAAAACCTTCGGCGCCGACAGCGCTTGGGCGGCTGCATACGCGATCGTGCTCGATGCGATTGCTAACAATGCGGCTGCGTGCCATGCGCGCTTGAGGGGGATCAGCGAATTCCTGTACCTGAGCAAGGCATAGCCAGAGGCCATGAATCCGGCGAGGCTGAGCTCAGCCAACAGTGGCGAGCTGATGTGCAGGACAACCGTGATGCGTCCCAGTAGCGAGACCAGTGAGAGCAGGACGATAGCCAGCCCCAGCCACAGGAGCGAGCGGTCACGGTGCCGCAGCCAAACCACCACCGTGGCGACGCCAAGCAGGCAGAAAGCAATCGCGCCAAGGTTTTGTAAGTACGGAAGGGCTTCCTTCACTGCAAGCTATCAGGCAGCTCCCGCGCCGATAACTGGAGGCATCTGGCTGCCGAAGAGGTTGACCACTTCGGGATCCCATTGCGTCCCCGCGCCGCGGTAGAGGATGGCCATCGCTTCCTCCGGCGAGCGACCACGGCGATAGGGACGATCGTTGATCAGCGCGTCGTACGCGTCACAGACCGACACGATGCGAGCCAGGCGGGGAATCTGTGCTCCCCGCAGACGGTCGGGATATCCGGTGCCGTCGAAATGCTCGTGGTGATGACGGATGATCGGGAGCAAGCTCGTTCCAGAGCGAAGGGGCCTCACGATGCCCTCGCCGATGATTGGGTGGGCATGCATGCGGACCTGTTCCTCATGGTCTAGTGGTCCGGGCTTGAGCAGGATCGAATCTGCCACGCCGATCTTGCCAATGTCATGGACGATGCCGCCGCTGTACAGGGCGTCCAGGTCCGCTTCGGGCAGATTCATTATTTCGCCCATCAGGCGAGCGGATTCCCCGACCCGCTGGGTGTGCTTTTCGGTGAAAGAATCCTTCGCTTCGACCGCCGCGGCCAGCGAAAAGACCACCTGCTCGACGCTGTCGAGCTTGTCGTAAAGGGCTTTCAAGCGAAGCGCTGCGCGGACCCTCGCCACGAGTTCGATTCGCTCCACCGGCTTCGACATGAAGTCGTCTGCCCCCGCCTCGAGCGCCATCACGCGGTCGTGGCTGCGGTCGAGCGCTGTAATCATCACCACGGGCAGCAGCTCGCCCCTTGGTCGCGCCTTGATCCGCGAGCAAACCTCATAGCCGTCCATTCCGGGCATCTGGACGTCGAGCAGCACGAGATCAGGCGGCGCGCCTTCGATCATCCTCAGTGCGGTCTTGCCGTTGTCGGCGCTACGAATTTCGCAGTCGATGCCTGCTAAACAGGCTTCGATCAGCTCTCGATTAGCCGCGCCATCGTCGACAACGAGCACAACGGGCACGGTGTGCACGGTGTGCGCAGGCCGCGCCACCTTGTTGGCCACTCGCTCATCCGCAAGGAAGCTCGGCCACGCGGCCGGCATCAGCGCGGCGACGAAATCGCTTACGGTGGCATAACGGTCTCCAGGCGCCTTGGCGAGCGCGCGGCTGAGAACCTGGTCGACATGAGCCGAGAGCTCTCCCGGCAGCTCGCGCGTCGCCGGCACGGCGTGGCGCATATGCGAAACCAGGACGGCGCCCGGTGTGTCGCCCTGGAATGGAACCCGCCCAGTCAACATCTCGTAGGCGACGACGGCCAACGAGTACTGGTCGGTAGCGGCGTTTAGTGGCTCGCCTGCCGCCTGCTCGGGAGACATGTATTCCGGCGTCCCAAAGACAACCCCGCTGGCGGTGAGCTTCCTGACCGAGTGCGCGAGCTTGGCCAGACCAAAGTCAGCGAGCACCGGGGTCCCGTCCTGCCGAATCAGGATGTTCGACGGCTTGATGTCGCGGTGCAAGACGCCGTGGGCGTGGGCGTGGTCGAGGGCACTCGCGATCGGTCGCAACAAACGCACTACATCCTGCAGCTCTACCGGACTGCCTAATCGATCGGCAAGCGTGCCCCCCTCGGCCAGCTCCATGACCAGGTACGGGAGACCGGCGGTCTCGCCGAAGTCGAATGCGCTAAGGATGTTGGGATGTCTTAGGCCCGCCACCGACTGCGCTTCGAGTTGAAAGCGCTCCCTGTAGCCCTCATCCTCCGCAAAGAACTCGGGGAGCACCTTGATCGCAACGAAGCGGTCGAGCTCGGAGTGGTGGGCGCGGTAGACAGTGGCCATACCGCCCTGGCCGATCCGCTGCACGATCCGATAGGGGCCCAGGTAGGTCCCTTCTGACACGCTCATTGCTGCGCCGGGGCGCTCACCAGGTCATTCCTGCTCGCTGGTGCGCATCACCTTTATTGCCAGGGCCAGAGTGAGCAGAGCTCGCCCTGACTCGAGAATGGGCGCCAAAGGAAGGGGTACGGCCGGTTGAACGCTGGGACCACCAGGCTGTCCTGCGAGGATCACCGACAACGCCGCAACCACGGCCGGACCCAGCATCAATATCGCGACGAGGCCGATCACTGTCAGGCCGGCGATTGGCCGTTCGAAGTCCACGGGGTCCGCAAACTGGTGCCCCGGACCGGCGCCGAAGCGCCGGCCGGAGCGAACCAGCGGGAAGGGGGGTAGGGTCAAGCGGACTTGGCGGGCTGGCGCCGGCGCGTCACCGCAGCGCCAATGAGAAAGAAGAGGAAAGCGAGGAGAAGCGCCAGCAGCAGCCAACCCGACTTGAAGAGGTTGGCGATCCACCCTCCAGCATTCGAGCCCATCTGGCCCGTCGACGCCGGGCCAGTCGTCTCTCCACTGCTGGTCGAGGTCCCACCGCTGCCGCTTCGGGCCTGCGCGGAGTTGGTGTTTGCGGCGCCCTGCCCGCTCGGACTGCCGTTCGCCGCGCCTGAGGCACAGGTTGGCGTCGAGGAGCCCGACGTGCCTGCTGAGGTCGGCTGAGCGCCGAAGTTGTTGCCGGCGGCGCCGACACCGGCACCGCACGAGCTGTGATTGGCGTTCTGGCCTTCGGCCGTCGAGCTCGTCCGCCCGGTCGCCACGCTGGCCGAGCTGTTTGGCTGACCGGAGCCACCGATCGAAGCCGAGGCCGGCTGAGTGGCGGCCGATACCCCCGACGGGGTCCCCGGAGCCGGCGAATCAGCGGCGGCTGCGGTGACGCTCCCGGCAGCCAAGAGCACCCCAGTGGCGGCCACCGCAAGCGTTAGAAGTCTTCCTTGTCGCATCGAAACCTCCTCCGGGTTTGTCGGGTAGGCACCCACTAAACACGGATTAGGCTACTTTGTCAAGACCCATATTCCGCGAGCGTCAGGCCAGGGCGGTCTTGCGCTGATCCTTGGGGAGATTGGCGATCCGCGGGCGCTTGGCCTTGGCGTCATAGAGCTCGGCGTCGGCGCGGCCCAGAAGGCTGACGACGTCATCGCTTCGATCCAGCTGTACGAGGCCGATAGAGAACTTGATCCCATCCTTCTCGAGCTCGCTGCGGATCTGGTGAAGCTTGGCTCGCGCCCCTTCGGCCGTGGTGTCCGGCAGGACGCAGACGAACTCATCCCCCCCATAGCGCAACACGAGATCCTGGCCGCGAAGTCCAGACCTGAGGCCGGAGGCAAGACCGCGCAGCAGCTGGTCGCCGGCCGCGTGACCTCGCCTGTCGTTGACCTCTTTCAGTCCATCGATGTCGACGAAGGCCACGGTAAGTGGACTCTTCTGGCGTCGGGCCCTCGCGATCTCACGTTCGGTGGCCGCGATCCCGGCCGCCCGCCGCATCACACCGGTCAGGTCGTCAAACGCAGCCTTCTCCCGAAGCTTGAAGAGGGCCTTGGTGGTGAGCGAAGCCAGCTCGCGCGGGCTGAGGCCGAGGTCGTTCGCCAGCGCCAGCCGGACGGCTGCATCTCTCCGCCTGCGGGCCTCGTTCCAGGTTCGACCGAACACCAGAAACCAGATCCCCAGCAGCAAGGGAAGC
>DASQAU010000197.1:0-2284 GCA_035635595.1 Candidatus Eiseniibacteriota bacterium | reverse complement strand
GCCCGGCGGATCGTCCTGGTCGAGCGATCGTGAGCACCGGCTCGTACACGACCCCGCCGGCGGCAAATCCGCACTCCCGACTCCGACCGGGCCGCTACGGCATCGCCGCCGTGATCGCCGCTGTCGTGGTGCTCGCGCTGATCGCGAGCTCGCTCCTCAACTACGTCTACCTGGACACCATCCCCGGCCGCACGTCGCTTTACGGCTTGCTGGCCGTGGCACTGATCGCGCTCGGCACGTACATCGGCGTAAGGGCGTTCACCCGAGATCGCGCGGTCCGGCGCAAGCACCTCATCCGCGCCGGCGTGCTGCTCGGGATGGGCGTGCTCCTGTGGCTGCTGGTCGTCGACGTTTTCGTCTTCACCCAGGCGGCCGGCCCCGAAGTCGCTGCGATCTGCGCCCTCGCGTGCCTCCCGACCACCGCCTTCGGTCTCCTGGTGGTACGGCGCATGGATCGCAACGAGAAGGAACCGTGGCGATTGGTCCTGGTCGCGGCGGCATGGGGCGCGATCGTCGCCACGAGTCTCGTCATCTGGGGCGAGAGCCTGTGGGAGGCGACGGCGGTCCGCACCCTTGTCCCCGGCCCGGGGCTGGACGCGTCGACTGCTTTTTCGGCCGGGCTGCTCGAGGAGCTGGCCAAGGGAATCGCGGTCGTGCTCCTTTTCCTGGTCATGCGCAATGACTTCGACGACGTGGTGGATGGAATCGTCTACGGCGCGGCGGTGGGACTCGGCTTCAACTTCATGGAGACCGTCACCTACATGACGAATCTCTACGCCATTTTCAGCCCAGAGGGGTTCGGATGGTACGCAGCGGGATTCCAGTGGTACGCGCGACAAGCGCTGGGACTCTTCTTCGGGCACGCGACGTACACCGCGTTCATCGGGGCGGGGCTTGGAATAGCCCGGCAGCTGTCATCGAGGCGCCAGAAGGCTTTTGCCATCCTGAGCGGGTTTCTGATCGCAATCGCCGCACATTTTTCTTGGGATGCATGGCTCACGTTCTTCCCCATCGACAACACCCTTTTCGGGCTGGTCGAGATTCACCTTCGCACCCTGATCATGACCGGGCCCTTCACGTTCGCTGTGATCGCCCTTCTCCTCTTCGGCATCCGCTACGAGGCGATGGCCCTGGTCGATCAGCTGCGGAAGGAGGGCGGCACCGGGTCAGGCGCGATCCTGCCGGAGGAGGTGCCGATTCTCGCCAGCCCATGGCAGCGGTTCAAGCAACGGCTTCGCGCCTTCCAGCGCGGGGGCTTCAGGGCGTACTTCAAAGTCGCGCGCTTGCAGACCGCCCAGCTGGACCTCGCCATGGAGCGCTGGCATCGTGAGCGCCGGGAGATCGACGAGCCGCTCGAGGCCGAGGATGCCCTAAGGCAGAAGGTGATCGAGCTGCGGCACTGGGTTGTCTCGCCTTAGTCAGGCGGGTAGGCGGCCCCAGATCGCGCGAGCTGTCGCGAGCAACAAAAGCATCGCCGCTGCAGCCCACGTGATGGCCGAAACCAGAGGGTCGCTGAAGTCGGTTCCGCTGAGCACCGCGTGAAAGAAGATCAAAGCGAACGCTGCGTAGGCGAGGCGGTGCAGCCAGAGCCAGGCGGTCTTGTTCATCCGGCGCTTGAGAAATGCCGTGATGGTCACGACGAGCAGAACGTCGAGCGATAGCGCACCCAGGCCGATCGCCAGCGTGCCGTAGCTGGAATGGAACGGGACCACGAGGTCGATCAGGCCGATGCGAGCAGTCGAATCGAGCAGCAGCGAAATCAGGTGGAGGCCGGCCAATGGAATCCACAGCACCGTCGTGTATTCATGCAAGGCGCGAAGCGCGCGGTTCGAGCCAAGCCGCTCCAGCACCGCCGAGCGAAGCGCGATGCCCGTCACGAGAGCGACGGCCAGGGCTGCGTACGAGCTGAGACCGGCGACTCGCGCCAGCACCCAGAAGAACTGATCAGCCGTCATGTCAATGGCTCAGCCACCAGGCCATAGCGCGGGCCGCGCAGAAAACCGGCGCGAGCTCAGGCCCGATCAGGAGGGCCGTCTTCGCGACCACCTCCGCTTCGACGCCGGTCGCGGCGACCACCGAGACCTCTTCAAGACCCGTCTTCGCCGGCCGACCGGTGCGCGGATCGATGAGATGGTGTTGCCCATCGCCCCATCGCCGCCTGCGCACGCTGCTGGTGGCCGCACCCTGCTCGCGTAGAAGCACCGTCACTCCGGCGAGGCCGACCGGCCAGCCATCTCCGGCCGGACCCGGACCTCTGGCGCTGAGGTCGCCCCCAAGATTGGCG
>DASQAU010000196.1:0-5523 GCA_035635595.1 Candidatus Eiseniibacteriota bacterium | reverse complement strand
TTCCGGCGCGAGGTGGTCCGGGACTGGGGAGGCAAGGACTACCTGGACCTGATGAGCGCGGTCGACCAGATCATCGAACGGACCGGATACGTCGACACGAACCGGATGGGAATCGGCGGGGGGTCGTATGGCGGATACATGACGAACTGGGTCATCGGGCAGACCCACCGGTTCTCCGCGGCGGTCTCCATGCGCTCGATCTCGAACCTGGTCAGCGAGTACTCCCAGCACGACATCGTGCTGTGGGGCACGCTCGAGCTCGGTCCTCCGCCGTGGCCCGACCTGGACGAGCTCTGGAGACGCTCGCCCATCCGTTACGTGCAGAACATCCAGACGCCTTTGCTGCTGACGTGCGGCGAGATGGACCTTCGCTGTGCCATCTCTCAATCGGAAGAGCTCTTCGGGGCGATGCGCCTCCTCGGCAAGACCGTCGAGCTGGTCAGGTTCCCCGAGGAGTCGCACGACCTCTCGCGCAGCGGCCGGCCGGATCGCCGCGTTGAGCGACTGCGACGCATCGGCGGCTGGTATGAGCGGTTCCTGGGCACGGCCGCCACCGACCGCGTCGTGGAAGAAGCCACGCAGGTGCTGCCAACACTGACTCTGCGGACCCGCGAGGAAACGGCGGCAGCCGAGCCGCAGCCCGAAGCCCAACCCGTCGAAGCTGCGGCACCCACGGCGGACGAAACTGAGACGCTCGAGCTCGAGACTGTGGCTACGGCCGAGCCACTGGTGGGATCGAGTGGCCCGGCACCTGAGATCTTCGAGCCGGAGGCCCTGCCCAACCTACCCGAACCTGGGGCGGAGTACGACCTGGCGCCCGAGAGCGAGGAGACAGCGCCCGAGCTGCAGGTGGCGGCCACCGAGACCGAATCGGAAATTGTGCAAGAGCCCGAGCCGGTTTTCGCGGCGGAGCAGGAGCCCGAACCGGAACCGCTGGCGGTTGAAGCAGAGCCCGAGTCCGAACCGGTGGTCGCGGTGGAGCCCGAGCCTGAGCCGGTGATCTCATCGGAGCCTGAGGCGCCCTCCGAACCGGAGCCCGAACCTGAGCCGGTTGTCGCGGCGGAGCCCGAGCCCGTGCCGGAGCCTGAGCCTGAGCCGGTTGTCGCTGCGGCGCCCGAGCCCGAGCCCGAACCGGAACCTGAGCCGGTCGCAACCTCAGGCCCATGGATGCAGGCCGAGCAATCAGCGCCGGCCGAGGTCGAGCCTGTCGTTGCGGTCACAGAACCCGAGCTCGTCGCAGCTGCCGAACCTGAACCGGTCGCGCAGGCGGCAGAAGCCGCCGTCCCCGAACCGGCGACGACCGATTCCACGCGGGCGACGATGCTCCGATGGCCGTCGGGCACCGCGCCGGGGAATGGGACTCAGGCCACGGTGCCAGAGGCGTTCGACGAGGCGACCTCGATCATCCCTGCCTGGCAGCATTCGGATGGGACGTCCGACTCGAAACGCACCGTGTCGCTGCAGGCGCTGCCTCCCGAGGAGATTGCCGCCGGCGGGGGGTTTGCCGCGCTGTTGACCTTCGAGTCAGGACCGTTTGCGGGCCGGATCGTGGCGCTGCCCAATCAGATGGTGACGATCGGCCGCGCGCCTGACAACGACGTCGTGGTCGGCGACCCGGCGACTTCCGGGCATCACGGCAGGATTGAGGTCCGTTCCGGCTTCTTCTGGATCAGCGACCTGGGCAGCACCAACGGCACGCTGGTCAACGGTGAGCCGGTGATCGAGAAGCAGCTCGCCGACGGCGACCAGGTCGCCATCGGTCAGAACACGCTGCGCTTCACGTTGGAAAGTTAGAGAACCATTCGGGTTTTCGCGTCATACGTTCACGACGCGGCGAGCTGGGTGCACTCCCTGGCCGCCTCTTCGAGCTTGGCCGTGAACTCCTCCACGTCGGGGACGATGCCTGGATCGGCCGTCAGCCCGAAATACGCGTCGCCGTTGTACGACACGATTGCAACCCCGAGACCCATCGACGGATAAAGCGGCGCGAACGGCCACACCTCGAGCAGCTGCGCGCCGCCTGAGTACAGCGGGAACTGTGGACCGGGAATGTTGGTGACGTTGATGTTTGCGCCGGCCTGCGGGTTCGACATGAGCCGGCCGGCCAGAACCAGGAGCGATGCGGGAGCCCAGTCCGCCAGCCCAGCCAGCTTGTCGGCTGCGACAGCCTGTCGCGTCCGCTTCAGGTCGCCGGTGGTCACCTTGATCTGTCGCAGTCGCTCCTCGATTTTCAGATCGCCGGTGGGCAGCTCCAGCACCATGCCGCTGATCTGATTTCCGAGGCGACTGCGTCCGTCGTCGGCCCTGACGCTGACCGGACAGAAGACGCGAACCTTGGCCGGCACGTTCTCGCCGCGCGCCTTGAACCATCGGTGGAGGCCCTCGGACACGACGGCGAGCACAGCGTCGTTGACAGTGCAGCCGAAGCGATCCTTCAAGGCCTTGAACGCCGCGAGGGGAACCTTCAGACCACGGCCCGTGCGTTGTGGTCCGATCGTGCGGTTGAAGAACAGGTCCGGGCTCGGCCTGACCATCCTGCCGCTCATCTTCAGCATCCCGGTCCACGGCAGGCGCCGTGTTCGCCACACGGCGGGCAGCCTCGTGCGATCGGCCTTCTGAGGCGAATCGAAGTTCCACAGCAGCGGTCGGATCAGCTGCCAGTTCGATGGTTCGGGGCGGGGCTGCCAGCCGTTCGCCGGTGGCTCCGGCGTGTAGCCCTCCGGGTCCGTGTCCACCAGGAGCGTCAGGATGTCGACCGAGGACACGCCGTCCAACATCGCGTGATGAGCGCGGTTCACGATCACCACCCTGCCGCCGCGGAGCCCGGTGACGATGGTCATCTCCCACAAAGGCCGCCTCATGTCCAGCGGCCGGGCCAGGATGCGCATCACCAGGCGCCTCAGAGTTGCGCCGTCACCGGGCGGCGGCAGGACCTCGCGGCGGATGTGGGCGCCCAGGTCGAAATGGGGATCGTCCACCCAGACCGGGTGCGCGAGGTTCCACGGCACGCGATGGATCCGCTGCCGGTAACGCGGCACCAGGTGGATCCTCTCTTTGATCGTCTCCTCGACGCCGAGGGCGCCTCGCCCACCCGGGACCCGAGATCCGCCCTCGAACACGTAGACGGTGCCGATATCGAGTGGTGTCTGCGCCCGCTCCGCGTAGAGAAACCACGCGTCACGCGCCGACAGCGGCTCGTAGTACGGCGCCATCCCTACTCCCATACCCATGGCGACATCGTAAAGCTCGCTCTGCCGGTAGTCCGTGGTGTAGGTAACCTTGTCGCCTGCGGGCGGGCTGCAGGTACAAGGAGGAGAAAGATGGCGGTCAAGTTTGCATCGGACGATTGGGCGAAGCAGTTCAAGGACGAGGTCAACAAGTCCAACGCCTACAAAGCGGCCGCCAAAGGGTGGAAGTGGACGGTCGGGCTGGTCGTCGAGGCTGAACCGGACAAGAACTTTCCCGAGTCGCGCGGCGTGGTGATGGACCTGTACGACGGCGAGGCTCGCGACATAAAGGTCGGCCCGGTGGCTGATGCGCAGAAATGTGATTTCGTGATCACCGCGCCTTACTCGCGCTGGAAGCAGGTCTCCACGAAAGAGCTGGACGCGACCAAGGGCATGCTCCAGGGCAAGCTCAAGCTGAAAGGCGACCTGCCGACCATCGTGCGCTACACGAAAGCGTCGCAGGAGATGACCGAGTGCACGACCCGGGTGCCGGTCGAATGGCCAGACGAAGGGTAGAGGGCGCCGCGAGCGAGGCCGGCCTCGTCGAATACGCGAGCCAAGTGCCCAGCGCGTTTGCGGGAATGCTCGGTGGTTTGATCGAAGCCAACGTGCGCGCGAATCCGGCAAAGAAGAAAGACTTTGACGCGCTGACCGCCCGGGTCGGCATCTGGGTCACCGACATCGACGAGGGTGTGACCCTGGTGTTCGACCGCGGCCGGCTGACCGTCTACAACGGTCTCGAGCCACGCCGCACGATCACGATCCGCGCCGAAGCGGAGACGGTGATGAGCCTCAGCAACCTGAAGATCGGACTCTTCGGCATGCCGGTGTACTACGACGAGGTGGGCAGGGGAGTCGCGCTGCAGCTGATGCGGGGCAAGCTGCGGATCGATGGGTTGGTGATGAATGTCGCGACCTTGAACCGCGTGACACGCGTTTTTTCGGTCCAGTGATGGCGCTGGCCGTGATCGGGGCCGGCAGCATGGGAGCGCAGATCGCTCAGCAGGCGGCGCTTCACGGAGTCGACGTGCGGCTCCAGGACAGCAGTCCCGAGCAGCTGCGGAAGGCCGTCGAATCGAACCGCGGCCATGTCATGCGCCGCGTCGAGAAACGAAAGCTCGGCCAGCCCGAGGCTGAGCAGGCGCTCGCGCGCGTGCGCACGACCACCGACCTTGCGGACGCCGTGGCAGGCGCCGACTTCGTCATCGAGGCAGTCTTCGAGGACCTCGCGCTGAAGCGCGGTGTATTCGCCGAGCTCGACCAGGCGGCCCCACAGGACGCGGTCCTCGCGAGCAACTCCTCGACGATGGGGATCAGCAAGGTCGCCGATGCCACGGCGCGGCCGGAGCGGTGCGTGAACATGCACTTCTTCTTCCCGGTGCTGGTGATGGACCTGGTCGAAGTGGTGCGCGGACCGCGGACGTCGGACGAAACGGTGAACAGAGCGATGGCGATGGCGAAGGAGATGGGCCGGACGGCGGTGCTGATCAACAAGGAGATCGACGGCTTCATCGTCAACCGCATCCTGCACGCCGCGACCCAGGAGGCTTACCGCCTCTTTGACGCCGGCGTCGCGGGATTCGAAGACATCGACATCGCGGTTGAGAAAGGCCTCAACTGGCCGATGGGTCCTTTCCGGCTGGGCGACTTCAGCGGTCTTGACGTCACCTACAACGCTCGGCTGCACATGTTCAAGTCGACCGGCGATGAGCGTTTCCGCCCATCGCCCCAGCTGGAGGCGAAGGTCAAAGCCGGAAAGCTCGGGCGCAAGACAAGAGAAGGTTGGTACACCTATTGAGCATGCCGACCCGCATCCACCACGTCGGCGTTGCGGTGGCCGATCTCGATGAATCGATTCGGATCTACCAGAACGCGCTCGGCGCGCAGCTCGTGCACCGCGCGACCAACGAGAAGGAAGGGCTCGAGGCCGCATTCCTCCGCGTCGGCGACGGCGAGGTCGAGCTGATGGCAGCGCTGCGAGACGACTCGCCGGTGGGAAAGTTCATGGCCAAGCGCGGCCCGGGCCTGCACCATGTCGCCTATGCCGTCACCGACATCGACGAGGCGCTCGCCGACGCGCGCACCTCTGGACTCGAGCTGATCGACAGCGAGCCGCGCATCGGCATGCACGGCACGCGTATCGCCTTCCTGCACCCGAAGAGCGTGGGAGGCGTGCTCACCGAATTGGTGGAGGCATGAGCGAGGTTCAAAACGACAGTGGCCTCCCCCTCAAGCCGGTGTACTCGGCCGAGGACCGGCGCGAGGAAGAGCCGCCGCCGGGACAGTTCCCGTTCAC
>DASQAU010000195.1:0-10667 GCA_035635595.1 Candidatus Eiseniibacteriota bacterium | reverse complement strand
CCGAAAGGAAACATCAGCGAACGTGAACCGGTTGGCCTTCACCGGCTCAGTTAGGCTTCTCGCGCAGCGTGCCCTTCCTTGCCAACTCACGACCTGAAGAAGCGAACGACTCGAGAACGGCACCGACTCCCCTTTCCTTCTTTAGCCTGTACTCCTTCGAAGTGAGAGGAATGCAAAGAAGGCAGTGCACCGACGTGTTCCCAATTGCAATGTAGTCTGGGACGTCCTCGAACAACTTCAGGAGCCTGGGCTCGATGATGAGCAGGGCAGCCGCCCCGGAATCCTCGAGTGAGGGAGCCTCAAGCACGATCGCGTCGTCGATACGAAGATGGGTGACCCGCGCATCATAGTCCTCAACGCGCGCGATGATGTCCGCGGCCTCTCGCGCCTCGATGTCAGAGACGAGGACGAACAAATGCGTACTTACGGAACCCAGCGACGCGCACACGGTCAGAGAAGGATCTGTCGACACAGGTCCACAAACGACATATTGGTCAGCGGCGCTCCCAACAAACCTGAAGCTGAATACCTTCACTTGGTGTTCTGTGGGCAAACGCTTCCAGAGTTCTATGAAGATCGAATTCTGCTTCGGCGGTAGCTTCATGATCGGCGCTAGGGCTCCCGTCGTCCTGACGTTACATCATTGATGTCCATTTGGGTTTGCACTCGAGGCGTAGGTTGCTCCGGGACGAAGCGCCCCGGTCCTGGCTCGTTGCTCAACTCCCGTGCACCCTTGATCGGGTTGCAGCCTCCGCGCCCGCCGCAACTGGCAGCGATATTTTCGGGCGCGCTCGAAGCCTCGACAGCTTCCTCCACCGTCAACGAACCCTCGTTCACATCTGTCGCATATCCGCGTCCGTAAGCGCATCGTTGAAGCGCCTGGGCCAACGTTCTCGTCCTCGAGAACGACGCTAAGGGCCTGCACTGCAGAGAATCCAACCGCACAGATGATCTGCGAATCCTCATCAAAGTTGGAGGAGGCTTGGATCTCGCCCGTGGCAGCGTGGAGTCGGGTATTCTTGTGACACGTTCGGCCGCCGGACCCTTCACACGCGCCAACGCACCGCACCGACATCGAAGGGCTTGAAGGCGGTCGTCCCCTTCGGGTCGCCGCTCAAGAAGATGCCGTCCTCCAATCGTACCAGCGAGCTCGCACGTACGAGGGCAGATTCAGAGCCACGCTGGTTCCCTGTATGTCCCAGGTTCGAGCTGCCTGACAAGTCAGCTCAACCCGCGTGCGCTACGCGCCTTGAGGAGTTCTTGGACCTCCTCGCGGTTGTAGTCCATCATCGCCAGGAAAAACTCCGCGAAGCTTGGAAAGCGGTCTACCACCGTCCCCGCCAACCAGATGACGCTCCCCGCGCGAGGGTGGTTGGGCTTCACGAGCACGAACAAATCAATGTCCTTCGAAGACAAGGCCACCGGAAGAACATCGGCAGAGCTAACCCGCTCTTTCGGTAGCGCTCCCTCCTTCTCCAGAGTCGCTACAGTTATTTCCGCAGAGCGCCGAGCCGAGCCGTTTAACTCCTTGCTCCCAAACAGATCGACCCACTGATAGAAGCCACGCCATCCGTCGGCGCAAGCGAGAAATGAACGGTAGTCGGACGGCAATTCATAGCCGAGGCTGGCCTCAACAGCCTTGATTTCTTTCTCCGAAGCTGCGACCTCGGGCAAGTGGCGGGGCCAAATACGGGCATCGTCCAGGTCCCAGATGTGCTGGTGGATCAGGGCCATCTCCCCGATAGCCTGCTTCCAGTTCATGGCGGTCTTCGTAGGGCTAATTGCCATTGGTGATTCCCTCTGCCTTCTGTTCCTCTACTCCGGAAAGCGGGGCTGGTTCCTCGACGACAAACTCGGTAGGCTTATAGCCTAGAGGATAGCGGTTGGCTTGCCCCCCAAGCTCATGTTTACCTCCGGGTCCAGGTCAAGCCAGGAGTGCGGCTCCGCTTTGCCCGTCCACGTCGTATCCGGCACGTGACCCGCGTGCCCCTGATAGGGCGTACCTGCGGCTTCCGCGTTCGCTCGTTCGACCGCTGCAGCTCTGCTCGCGGCTTGCCGTAGGCGGCCTGCTGTGGACACGCGTCCGGTGGGAGAAAGCGCTCCAGCCTCTAGCGCAGAGTTGCAACCTGCGCAATACGCCTTGACCTGTTCGATCTGCTCCCTCGTTGCACCGGGCGGCGGACGCAGGACCACCGGTCCGCCGGGTTGAACTTCTGAAGCTGGCGGTGCCTCAAGGTGCGTGCCAGGCTCTCCGAGGGAGACCCTCGGCGTGGCCCCGCTTGGAAGGACCTCATGCAAGCCACCCGGAGCGGCGGACTGTATGAAGTCCTCCGCCGGGCGCAGGCTCGTGGATGTCCTTGACGTACCTGCCGTCGGTGCCGGTGCTGATGTCGTAGTAGGACCAAGTCGTCGTCTTCCCGTTCGGGTCTGTGTACGAGACGAGATTCGTCTGCAGGTTCTCGTCGGTCGAATCCTGATACGCATAGGCCTCGCTGCGCAGCACCGGCGGGTTGTCCGCGCAGGCCCCATCGAGCCGCTTCACAGACGAGAGGACCTCGTTCACGTCGTAGCCGTACTGCAGGCAGATGCCGCCTGGGACTCCCGGGCCTTGCAGCGGGTCGATGAAGATCTCGACTTGCTTCAGGTGCGCGTGCTTCGCTCCGACCGGGCGCTCGTAGGAGAAGTGCAGCGAACGCGTCCCGCCCGAGCCATGGACCGCTACGACCTCGTGGTCGGACTCGTTCCCTCCGTAATCGAGCGTGATCCGGTTCCCGGCCGGATCCTCGATCGCAGCGAGGCGCGCGCGAGGGGGATAGAAGAACCCGTCCGGCACTCCATAATGAAAGCGCATCCCGGCCTTGCTGCGGAAGACGAACCCCTGCCCCTCCACCGCGAACGTGCCGTGATGGCCCTTCTGCGGCGTGCACGTCACCCCTCCACAGGTGAACACCTGGCCGGAACCGTCTCCGCCGACGATCGCGTAGCGTCCGCCTGGCACCTCCGTCACGAAGGACCGGTAGTTGTGATCCCACCCGCGGCCGAGCGGCGACGCTTCGTCGCTGCGGTTCGCGTACGTGCGAGTGAACGCGAGCGGTGGACCGCGGCCCGGGAGCGCCAGGTCGTCGTAGCGCTTCACCACCCCGCCATCGACGATGTTTACGTCCTTCACGAAGGTGTGCCCGATCGGGCGCTGGCTGAGTTGATGCTCCACGGTGACTTCGTGGAGCGTCACGCTCTCGGGCGAGCCACTGCCGGAATCACTCGTCAGGGTGACGTTGCGCGTCGACCCACGATGAGGCGGCACCAGGACGAGCAGGGTGTTGCGGCCCGTGACCACGATGTTCGTGGCCCCGGGATCGAGCGAAATCCTCCCCGTGGGAGAACGGAACTGCCTGCCTTGGCCCCGGGACGAGAGTGACAGCGGGATTGGTTGATGGTCCAATAGCGGGGCCGCGCCATCTCGATCAACGTCCTTGCCCATGGACACCCGGAGCTGCACGTGTGCCATCGTTCTCGGATTGGCGCTCGCCTGCGCGTCGTTGCACCCGAGCCCCTCCACGCTCGAGCGGATCAAGAGCGCGAAGGTGATCAAGCTCGGCTACCGCGATTCCTCGGTTCCATTCTCCTACCTCGGATCCGACGGCAATCCGGTCGGCTACTCGGTCGATCTGTGCACTGGCATCGTCGACGGACTCCGGAGCGACCTGGCGATCCCGGACCTGCATGTCGAGTGGGTCAAGGTGACGCCGGAGACGAGGATGGACGCGCTCGTCGATGGCTCCATCGATCTCGAATGCGGATCGACGACCGCCACGCTCTCGCGCCAGCAGCGAGTCGACTTCAGCAACCTCATCTTCGTCGACGGAGCGAGCCTGTTGAGCCGCGTCGACGCCGGGCTCGGCACGCTGGGCGAGCTCTCCGGGAAGCGGGTCGCCGTCATCTCCGGAACCACCACCGAACACGTCCTGTACGACGCCTTCAAGAAGGCGGGGGTGAGCGTGCAGGTCGTCACCGTGAACTACAGCCGTGACGGGCTGCTCGCCGTCGACCAGCAGCGCGTCGAAGCGTATGCGGCCGACCGCGCCGTTCTGGTCAGTCTCGCGCTCACGTCGGCGCACCCGGATCGCTACACGATCATCGACGCGTGGCTGTCGTACGAGCCGTATGGACTGGTGCTCCGGCGCGACCCGGACTTCCGCCTCGCCGTCAATCGGCAACTGGCGCGCATCTACCGGTCCGGATCCATCCTCGAGCTCTACCGAACGTGGTTCGGGAGGCTCGGTCCACCGGGGAGTCTTCTCGCCGCGATGTACCAGTTGTACGCACTTCCGGAATAGGCGCGGCCACGTCCGAGGCGCAACTCCTTCGCCTGCTCACGGATTCGCAGCCGCGACGAGCAACTTGAGATGGGCACATGGTCCAATGTTCGGAGGCGAGCAGGCGATGGCAGACAGGAGGCGTCGGGGGAGTCACGTCCTCAGCGACCAGGAGATCCTCGATGCGGATCGTTCTGATCGGCCGCACTCTCGTAGCCGTCGCCGCCTTCGCACTTGCGACGGCCGCCGGGGCTGATCAGGCGTCGCAGCAGTGTCCGCCGGCGCCGACCTGCCCCCCCTGCCCGCCATGCACGAACGCGGGGCCGACGCCTTCCAGCGGGGCTCCGGCCTCGGCAACCGCGGTGCCCGCGCCGACCAATGCCGCGCCCGCATCACCGACGGTGGAACCGCCGTCTGCGACTGCCGCGCAGTCGCCACCGACCAGGTTCGGCGCCGTACCCAAGACATCTGTGCCCGCTTCGGTCGCCGCAGAGGCTGCGGCCATGGCGGACCCCCCGTCCTCGACGGTGAATCTCCCGACTCTCTCCGCGCCGACGCTGGGATACGCCCCACTCCGCTACCGCCTGAGTTCGCCGTATTCGAATCCCGCTTTCGACACCGGTGTCGCCGAGCCGAAGCACAAGGCGTACGTCCTCGCCCTCGGCGAAGTGGTGGGCATCGACCTGGCAATCTGGGGGTGGGATTACCTGACCGGCGCGCCGTTCGCGCAGATCAACAGCCAGACCATCAGCGACAACTTCCACAAGGGCTGGATCATCGATACCGACGATTTCTGGGCGAACTCGCTGATGCACCCGGTGCACGGCAACCTGACCTTCAACGCTGCGCGCTCGCTCGGGCTCAATTTCTACGAGTCCTTCGCGTATTCCTTCCTCGGTTCGTATCTCTGGGAGCAATTCCTGGAAATCCAGCCGCCCTCGATCAACGACATGGTCAACACGCCCTTCGGCGGCAGCCTGCTCGGCGAGGCGCTCTTCCGCATGTCCCGCCTGATCCTCGACGGGAACGGGTATTCGCCCGGATTCTTGCGGCAGTTCTTCGCTTTCCTCATCAATCCGGTCGGCGGCCTCAACAGGCTCGCGTTCGGCAACAAGTACCGCGGCGAGCTGCTCCTGCCCGACTCGTGGATGGGCGAGTTCCGCTTCGGCGCAGTGCTCGCCGGATCGAACCACACCAGCGGCGCGGCCGCGAGCGGCGTTTCGATCGGTCCCTGGTTCTCGATCGCCGCGCGTATCGTCTACAACGTGCCAGGCACGCCCGGGCTCGTGCTCGAGAAGCCGTTCGACCATTTCGACTTCGACGCATCGCTCGCGCTGGGCGGGAGCGCTGCCGCGCAACCCTCGGCCTCGTTGCGCATTCGCGGGCTCGTGGTCGGCAACACGCTCTCGCTCGGCGACGAGCCAGGGGGGTTGTGGGGACTCTTCACCTCCTACGACTTCATCGCGCCACAAGTCTATCGTGTGCAGGGCTTCGGCGCGGGCCCCGGCGTGGCGCTGGCCAAGCGGTGGGGTTGGTTCGAGCAGCACGCGACCTTCGTCGCCGAGTTCCTTCCTTGGGCCGGGGGCGGCACCACGCAGGCGCTCGGTGTCCGCGACTACCACTACGGGCCCGGCGTGAACGCGGTGGTGGAGCTCAGGTCGCACATCACGAATCGCTGGATCGTGCGTCTCGAAGGGCGCCAATATTGGATCAGCGGCTGGTACTCGAGCGGGCAGTCGGAGAACATCTCGTACCTCAGGACGGGAACGACGGTGCGGATCTACGGGATGCACGCCGTTGCGGCCGCGTTCGACTGGTCGTACCGGCAGGCGCGATATCCGTTCCAGCCGGACATCACGAATCGCGCCACGCTCTTCTCGGTCTTCTATTCGATTTTGCAGGGGTGGTGACGATGCGCGCACGGCTGCCGGCGCTGGTCGCGATCTCAATCTCCGCGGCGTGCAGCAACGACATGTCGGTGCACGTTCGAGGGGGAGATCGGCCGCCCAATCCCGAGGAACTGGTCCTCTCCAACGACGTGACCGGCGATGGCGATGGCGGACTCCCCGTGAACGGCGGCGTGCGGGTGGAACGCTTCCAGATCGCCCTGCGCAGCCTGCGCCTGCAGGAGGCGCCCACCGACGGCGGCGCCGACGCTCCGGGAGCCGAGTACTTCGGGCCTGGACCCTACCTCGTCGACTTGCAGGCGCCGGGCCTCACCGGAGGCGCGTTGACCGAGCTGATTTCGAAGTACATCATTGGCCCGAAGAGCTACTACGAGATGGACCTCAATCTGCAACCCGTCTCGGCGAGTGACGTCGTGCTGACGCCCGCACTCGCGCCGCTGCAGGGCTGGACGTTCCGGATCGCCGGCAGCAACGCGCAGGGCGTCCCGTTCACCTTCGAGTCGACGATGTCCAAGGAGCTGATCCGACCGTCCGTGTACCGGCTGGGAACGAACCACAACAATCTCGACGTGAACATCGCCCCGAACAAGTGGTTCGAGCTTCCCGACGGCGGCACTCTCGATCCGGCTGACCCCGCGGCTCATCAGCAGATCGAGGAGAACGTCGCCGCCTCGATCGACGCGTACGAGGACGACAACAAGGACGGCGAGCCCGACCCGCTCGGGTGACAATCTTACTGCCGAGCACTCGGCTCCGTCCGTGAGAGCGGTCGACTGCCTCAACTTGGGGAGCAGCGGACTCAGCGGGACGAAAGTCCGAGGCTGACGGCTGCCCAATCACGAGGGTGACGCGTTACAACGACCCCGATCGGAGCGAGCGTTGGAGAGGAGGGCGTCGTGAATCGAGAGGCTGCGGGCATCGCCAGAACGACCGCACCCGTCTCGTCCCCGCGCGCCCGAGGCACGGAGCCCGGTCCGACCGCCGCCGCGCAAGGTGAGCGCGAGATGCTGGAATGCGCCGCCCTGCCCGCGGAGGCGGTGCTCGCGCGGTTCGGCACGACGGACAAAGGCCTCTCCCCTGATCAGGTCCAGGAACGTCTTGCGCGCTTCGGCCCCAACGAGGTCGAGCACGCTCGCAAGCTGGGGTTCGTCCGCGAGATCCTCGAGCGTTCCAAGAATCCTCTCGTCATCCAACTCTTCGTCATCGCCGCCGTCTCGCTCTGGATGGGCGACGTGCGCGCCGCCTCGGTGGTCGGCTTGATGGTGGTGCTCAGCGTGATGCTCGGATACGTGCAGGAACGACGCTCGAGTCGCGCCGTCGAGAGCCTGCTCTCGATGATCAAGGCCACCTGCACGGTCCTCCGCGGCGGCAAGGAGCTCGAGCTTCCGCTCCGCGACCTGGTCCCCGGCGACATCGTCGCGCTGGCAGCGGGTGACATCATTCCGGCCGACCTGCGCCTCAATTCAGCGAAGGACTTCTACGTCAGCCAGGCAGCGCTCACGGGCGAGTCGATGCCCATCGAGAAAAACGCCGCGCCCGCGGACACGGCGGGCAAGAACGCCATCGATCTTCCCAACGCCTGTTTCCAGGGCTCCACGGTGGTGAGCGGCACCGCGCGTGGCGTGGTGGTGAACACCGGCGCGCGCACCTACTTCGGTGCCATCTCCGCCAAGCTCACCGGGCGCCGCGTGCTCACCAGCTTCGACCGCGGCATCGAGAGCTTCACCTGGCTGATGATCCGCTTCATGGTGGTGATGGTGACCGCCGTCTTCTTCATCGTCGGCCTCACCAAGCACAATTGGGCGGAGGCGCTGCTCTTTGGCCTCTCGGTCGCGGTCGGGCTCACCCCCGAGATGCTGCCGATGATCGTCACCGTCAACCTGTCCAAGGGCGCGATGGCGATGTCGAAGAAGAAGGTGATCGTCAAGCGCCTCAACTCGATCCAGAACTTCGGCGCCATGGACGTGCTCTGCACCGACAAGACCGGGACGCTCACGCAGGACCGGATCGTGCTGGAGCGCTACGTCGACGTGACCAACCGCCAGTCCGACGACGTCCTGCGGTACGCCTACCTGAATTCCTACTACCAGACCGGACTGCGCAACCTTCTCGACCGCGCCATCCTCGCGCACTCCGACCTGGACGTGGAGCGCAGCGCGCGCAAGGTGGACGAGATCCCGTTCGACTTCCAGCGGCGGCGCATGTCGGTGGTGATCGATTACGAAGGCGAGCACGTGCTCATCTGCAAGGGCGCGGTGGAGGAGATCTTCAACGTCTGTACCCGCTACCAGGTCGACGACGACATCTACCCGCTGATCGACATGATCAAGCAGGACCTCCTCGAGGAGTACGAGAGCCTCAGCCGCGAGGGCTATCGGGTGGTGGCAATCGCGTATCGCGAGTTCCCGCGCGACAAGGAGGTCTTCACTCCGGCCGACGAGAGCGATCTGATCCTGCTCGGATACCTCGCCTTCTTCGATCCGCCCAAGGAGACGGCCACGGCCGCGCTGGAGGCGCTGCGGAAGACCGGCGTGGCCACCAAGATCCTCACCGGCGACAACGCATTGGTGACGCAGAAGGTCTGCAAGGACGTCGGGCTCGCGGTGGAGCAGCTCGTCACCGGCGATCAGCTGCGCGGGCTCTCCGAGGTGCAACTCACGGAGCTGGCGCAGAAGGCGAACGTCTTCGCGCGCCTGACGCCTTCGCAGAAGGACGAGATCATCCGTGCTCTCCAGCGCGGGGGACACGTGGTCGGCTTCATGGGAGACGGCATCAACGACGCGCCGGCGATGAAGACGGCGGACGTCGGCATTTCCGTCGACACCGCCGTGGACGTTGCCAAGGAATCGGCCGACATCATCCTGCTCAAGAAGAGCCTGCTGGTGCTCGAGGACGGCATCCTCGAGGGGCGACGGGTCTTCGGAAACATCGTCAAGTACATCAAGATGGGCGCCAGCTCGAACTTCGGGAACATGTTCAGCGTGGTGGGCGGCAGCTATTTCTTGCCCTTCTTGCCGATGGCGCCCATCCAGGTGCTGGTCAACAACTTGCTCTACGACTTCTCGCAGGTCGGCATTCCCACCGATCGGGTCGACGAGGAGTATCTGGAGAAGCCGCGCAAGTGGAACATCGCCAGCATCAAGAGGTTCATGATCTGGATCGGACCGATGAGCTCGATCTTCGACTACACCACCTATTTCCTCATGCTCTACGTCTTCGGCGCCATCGCGTTCAAGACGACCGCGGACCCCGCGCTCAAGGCGCACTACGAGAGCCTCTTCCACACCGGCTGGTTCGTGGAATCGATCCTCACCCAGACGCTGATCGTGCACATCATCCGCACCAACCGGATTCCCTTCTTCCAGAGCCGCGCCAGCTGGCCGTTGACGCTCACCACCCTGACGGTGATCGCCGCCGCCTGCGCGTTGCCGTACTCGCCGCTAGCCGACCCTCTGGGCCTCACGCCTCTGCCGCGCGCGTTCTGGCTGTGGATGTTGGCCACCGTGATCGCGTACTCGATCCTGACGCATTTCATGAAGACCCGCTTCATCAAGCGATACGGAGCCGACGAGTGAGAAGCCTGCTCAACGCGCTCCAGGAAGGGCGGCTGGTCGAGCTGCCCGACACCGACAAGGCGAAGTCCCTGGAGTATCTCGCCAACCTCATCGAGGCGGTACCGGATCTCCCGAGTACGCGGGAGCTCTACGAGGCGATGACGGCCCGCGAGAAGGCGATGAACACCGGCATCGGGATGGGCGTGGCCTGTCCGCACGTGCGCGCGCCCGGGAACGGACAGCTCGTCTCCGCGGTGGGTTGGAGCCCGCAGGGCATCGACTACGGCGCGCCGGACGGCAAGAAGGTCCACATCGTCGTCATGTATTACATCCCCGAATCGCAGAAGAACGTGTATCTCAAGGAAATCTCCTCTCTCGCTGGCGCGGTCCGGCGCGCGGGCGGCATCCAGCCCATTGCGACCGCGCAGGACATCGCCACCGTCCGCGAACGCCTGCTCGACTGGCTGGGCAACGCCATCGAGGCCAGCATTCCCGAGGCGAAAGCGCGCATGATTCGCCTCGAGTCGCGGCAGGCGATCGCGGAAACTGCGCCGTCCGCGCCGCCGGTCGGCGCAATCCAGATCGTCCCGGTCATGGTTCTTCAACTCGCCGACCAGAGACCGATCGTGCTCTGCCAGCAGCCGGAACTGCTCGCCGCGCTGGAGAAGCAGGAGAACCTGGCTTCTCTCCTGCAGCAGAACACGCAGTTCGATGCCGGCGGCTTTCGCCTCGTTCCCCGCTCGGCTACGCAGTACCCGAATGCGCGATCGCTCCACGAGTATTCGGCAGTGAAGCTCGCCACGCTGCTGACGAAATGATTTCCAACCCATGCCACGGCAGCCTGCCCGAGCTCATTGTCTGATTTCGCTCGGCGACCCTGGACCTCGGAA
>DASQAU010000194.1:0-3749 GCA_035635595.1 Candidatus Eiseniibacteriota bacterium | reverse complement strand
TCGGCGATATGTCCGCTTCCTGCATGGCGGACGAGATGGATCGAGTCCTCTGCCGAAAGCGGTTCCAGGCGGAGCAGGACCGCGTTTCCGCTGATGGATCCCCAATTCGGCCTTGTTTCGAGCAGCTCGTTCCGGGCCAGGGCCACGATCAGCGCCCGCCGAGGCCCGCGGCGGCCCGGTACCGCCAGACGCTCGATGAGGTCCAGCATCGGTGGCTGGAGGCTGTGCGCGTCCTCGAACACGATCAACACCGGATGGTCGCGCGCCATCCCATCGATCACGGCGATGAAGCCGGCCTGGACCTCGTGGACGAACGCGGCTTCGTCGCCTCGATCGGCAAGACCGAACAGCAGCGAAAGCCGCTGCACGGTCCGATCTGCCTCTAACGGGTCGCTCCATTGATCCACCAGCGTGCGGAGCAGGCCGCGAACCTTCTCCGCCGGGTCGCCCACGTCGATTCCGGCGAGGTCGCCGATGATCGCGGCGGCCGGAGAGAACGTGGCGGTGTCGGTGTACGAACGCGCCTGGCCGCGGAGGACGACGACCAGGGCCCCGACCCCCGCGGCGAGCTCGTCGGCCAGGCGCGATTTGCCGATCCCGGGCTCACCGACAACTGTGACTAGAACCGGGCGGCCCGAGGAGGTCGCGAGGCCAAGGCTCTGGTCGAGGATCGCCTGCTCGTTGGTGCGACCGACGAAAGGGATGGTGCGCCGGGCGGAGCGGGTCGACAGCCCTTCGACCGGGAAGGCGTCAAGGGAGGTGTTGAAGCCCTTGGCCCTGATCCGGCGGCGGCGACCATAGGAAACGCTGTTGGTCGTGAGAGCGTGGGTGGTGCGCCCGGCGAGGATCTCGCCGGGAGGGGCCGCCGTCTGAAGCCGGGCGGCGGCGTTCACGACCGGCCCGGTCACCAGCACCTGGCCGCTCGGGTTTCGGCCCATGGCCGCCTCCCCGGATTCGATCCCGATCCGCACCTCCAGCGGCACGGTCAGACCCGCCGCCTCTCCCAGCCGGCGGGTCCTGGAGCGGATGGCCATGGCGGCCCGGACAGCGCGCAGGGCGTCGTCCTCGTGCACGTGGGGAAGCCCGAAAACGGCCATCACGGCGTCGCCGATGAACTTCTCCGGGCGGCCGCGGAGCGCGAGCAGCTCCTCAGCCGCTTCGCCGAAAAACTGGCCCAGGACCTCGCGCGACCGCTCCGGGTCGAGCCGGCCGCCCAGGCCGGTCGAGTCGACGATGTCGGCAAAGAGGACGGTGACCATCTTCCGCTCCTCCGTGCCGACCAGCGGCCCGACCGAGGCCCCGCAGTTCGGGCAGAAGCGGGCCCCGTCCGGAAGGGGACGGCCGCAGACCGAGCACAGCATTGCCACTCCAGCACAATATGCTGCAGCCAATGAGCGATTCCAAAATCGACCATCTGAGCCGGGTTCCGCTCTTTTCGGAGCTATCCAGGCGCGACCTCGAGTTCGTGGCGAGCCGGACGGACGAAGCCGACGTGAAGGCCGGCGAGAAGCTGACGACTCAGGGAAGCCCCGGCGAGACCTTCTACATCCTGCTCGACGGTGAGGCGCACGTGGAGGTCGACGGCGAACCTCGGCGCACCCTGAAAGCCGGAGACTTCTTCGGCGAGATCGGCATGCTGGACCGGGGACCCGCCACCGCAAGCGTGACAACCTCGACGCCCGCGAAGCTGCTGGTGATGAGCCACGCCCAGTTCCGCGACGCGATCAAGGCCAGCGACGGGCTGCTGGTCAAGGTGCTGACCGCGATGGGTCAGCGGTTACGCGCCGACCTCGCAGCCCGGCACGGGCACAACTAGCCCCAGCGTGGCATAGGCGGCTGGGTTCCACCCAGCCGCAACTTTGTCTTTAGTCCACCCAATCGTGGCCGGGCTTCAGACTCTTAGTTAAGTCCCATCCATATACCGGAATGGGAGCAGCACCTGCGGCGCAGCCGCACGTGCGATGAGGGAAAACCATTCCGGGTTTTCCCTCATACCTACGCTCGACCCTCTTTCAGCTGCTCGACCGTCTTGGCGATGCGCTGCTTCCGAACATCGGCCGCCTTGACGTCCAGGGCCCTGACCAAAACGTTCTTCTTGCTGTAGGAGAGTCCGTCGAAGAATTGTTTGGCCTTGGCGTTGCGGCCGAGTGCGGCGGCGAAGTCGGGCGGCAGCTCCACGTCTCGGGGCTTGTCGTCCAGCTCGAGGTCGATATCGATCATGTCGCCGCCGGACACGCCGGCGCCCTTACGAACCTCTTCGCTGATCCCGAGCATGAAAGTGCCGCCCATCACCGCCACCGTGGAGCGGTAGGTGTAGCCGTTGATGGTGGCGCGGACTGGTGGCCGCTTGCTCGATCCGAGAGCGGCCACCACCTTCGCCGGAACTTCGATCCCCGTCGCGGTCTTGCCGGCCTGCAGGATCTTGCCCCGAAATCTCATCTCGCTATGCCTTTGCCGCTTTGGGCGCCGATGCCGATTTCCCGTTCGGCTGAGCCGCAAGCTGCACGACTCGAATGTTATTGCCGAAGGGGTCGCGCAGGCCGAAGTCGGTCCCGTAGAAATGATCTTCCGGCTCCGAGGTGATCTCGACACCGCGCGACCTGAGCGTCTCATACGTCTTCTTGCAATCGTCTGTGGTGAGGCCGAGGGCGAATCCGGTTGCGCCCTTGGTGACGAGCTCGCGGACCTGGGCGGCGGACTTCTCGTCCATTCCGGGCGGGCCGGGCAGCTCGAGCAGGACGTCGCGTCCGGGCTGGCCCGGCACGCCGACCGTGACCCACCGCATGAATCCGATGTCCATGTCGTTGGTCAGTTCCATCCCGAGCGTCTTGACGTAGAAGTCGATGGCCTTGTCCTGGTCGAGGACGAAGATGCTGGACATGTTGATCGAGTTGTACATGACGATTTCCTCCCTGGTGTTTTTGGTTCGGATCTAGACCGATGCTAGGCGCCGACCCTGTCCCCTGGCTTCTCCGAAACTGCTCGGTCTTGTCCACTGCATGAGGAAGCAGGTGGGTAGGGCTATGACGTCAGTGCGCGTTCGGTATTCGGTCGGAGTCATGCCGAGGATGTCGTGAAACGTGCGGCTGAAAGTGCCGAGACTCGTGAAGCCGACGTCGAGGCAGATGTCGGTCACGCTCCGGTCAGTCTCGCGCAGCTTGAACATCGCCCGCTCCACCCGGCGGCGCTGCAGATAGCGGTGCGGGGTCTCTCCGAAGGTCGCGCGGAAGGTGCGGATGAAATGGGACTCGGAGACGCTGGCCACCCTTGCGAGCTCCTCAATGTCGAGCGGGTGGGCGTAGGCGCGGTCAATCGCGTCCCGAGCGCGAAGCATGCGGCGATTCAGCTCCTCCACAGCCCGGGTCATGGTCACTAAGTATTGCTGCTTGGGCTTCGCCGACCGGCCGTAAGCCTAGACTCCGTTAAGTGCCAGGTTCAAAGCGGCGCAAAGCCATCGCGCTCCTGATTTTTCTGCAGGCGATCCTGTTCGGCTCGACCACGCCGATCGGCACCTACACCCTTCAGTTCGCCTTCGGCGACTCGACGCTCGGCCTCCTTGGTCCCGGCTGGCATGCCACCGAGGGCGAGCTGGCCCTCCAGCAGGTATTCGCGCTCGCGGTGGCGATCGTGGTCGGCGTCCTCATCTGGCGGGGCTTGCCGTTCGCCCTCTACTGCGTGGCTGCTCTCGCCGCGATCAGCGTGCTCTTCGACCTCATCTTCATCTCGGTCGAATTCGCGATGTTCGGACC
>DASQAU010000193.1:0-10363 GCA_035635595.1 Candidatus Eiseniibacteriota bacterium | reverse complement strand
GGGCGACGGCATGCTCGTGGTCTTCGGCGCACCCAACCCGATGGTGGATCACGCGGCCCAGGCGCTGAGGGCTGCCCACGGGATGGTCAAGGAGATCGACCGGCTCAACCGAGAGCTGGTCGAAGCCGGCCGGCCTGCGATTTCCGTCGGGATCGGCCTCGACACCGGCTCGGTCGTGGCCGGGCATGTCGGCTCAGATCGCCGCCTCGAGTTCACCCTGATCGGCGTGCCGGTCAACAACAGCTCGTACCTGTCGAAGGTGCGGCCGGCCAAAGTGTTGATGTCCGAGGCCACCCGCGACCTGGTGCCGGATGATTTCGAGGTGGCGGGCTACGAGCCGATGCTGCTCAAGGGGGCCGCGAGCCCTCAGCCGATCTACCAGCTGGAGGTCACCGTCACAGCAGACGGGTAAAGAAAAGACCCGGCCTTGAGTTAGAGCCGAGTCCTCCCCTCCGGCGCGGTACTGCTACCCCAAAGGTGCGGCAGACAAGCGCTACTTGCAGGCCCAGCGGCCGGGGCCGTAGTGGCTGTAGAGCCAGGCGGCGGCCTGGGCGTTCGCCACGGGGTCGAACGGCGACTGGCTCGCCCAGGGCGTACCGCCCCATGTGCTGGGCAGGAACTGGAACAGGCCTGACGCGCCGCTGTCGGAGTTCACCGAGTTCGGGTGATAGCGCGACTCGCACCAGGCGATCCGCATGGCCCAGACGACGGCGTCCTGGCCCAGAGGGCTGAACGCGTCGGTGATGATCTTGGCGATGTAGGCAGGCGGAGGAGGATGGTTGTTGAGGGCTGCGATGCGCGCCGCCTGGGCCTGGGCCGCGGCGAGGGCTTCCTGTTGCGCCTGGTACTCGGCAAGGCCCTTCTTCAGGTCCTGCGTCCATGCGTTCACCTGGGCCATCTGGGCCGCCTGCACGCGCTGGTTGCGCGTCTGCTGCACCACCGAAAGGCGGTCGAAGGCGCTCAGCTGGGTCACGGCCACGACGCGTGACACTGACGCGGGCGCGTCCAGACGCGGCAGGATCACGGCGGCAAGGATCACAACCCACACCACGACCGCACGAAACAGCGGCAGCAAAACCTTCCGCTCCTCCTCTGAACCGCCCTACCCCTGGGGCGTTGATCAGGCCTGAGCTCGGAGCGAGACGTGTAGAAGGCCGCTCAGGAACCGTGGAAGTGGCACCTTAGCAAAAAGGCCCCGGCTTTGGGTAGCCCCTAAGGTTCAGAACAGGTGGGTGAGCTGCCTCCTGAGCAGCTTCCGGCCGGGGGGTTCTGAATACGCCGGCATGAGCCCCTTGATTCGCTCGAAACCCGCCTCGGTGAGTGACGCGGGGTCGTGGCCCGCCGGCAGCAGCACCTTGCCGATCACGACTCGGATGGGCTTGCGAAACCAGAGGTCCTGGGTCCCGGACAGAGCGACCGGGATCACCGGCACGCCCGCTTTGATCGCGAAGTGGGCGAAACCCTTTTTGAAAGGCAGCAGCTCGCCCTCCTTTGGGCCGTAGTTGCCCTCCGGGAAGATGGCTATCGCGCCCCCCAGCTCCAGGCATCGGTCAACGTGGTGGAACAGGGCCTGGTCGCCGTGGCGCTCGCGGACGACGGGCACGTAGCCCCCGGTGGTTCGAATCAGCCACCACTGGAATTTGCGGGTGACCAGGATCGTCGGGTCGGCGAGGAAGTGCAGGCGCGGCTCGGGCGGGAACAGCAGCAGGATGGCGAACTCGTCCAGCCAGTTGAGATGGTTGGCGATGACGATGTAGTTGCCGGACCTGGGGATGTTCTCCCGGCCTACCACCTGGAAGCGAAAGCACAGCCGCAGGATAGGAACTGCGATCGCCCGGACCATGCGATACGGGAAGTTGGCCCGGCGGCCGACAGGCAGCAGGTCGGAGGGTGGAAGAGCGGCAGTGCTGGCCATCGGGATGGCCGGCAGTCTAAGCCCCCAGGGACCACCACTCGAGGAATCGGTTGTAAGTCCCGATCGCCGCCTGCACTGCGTGGACCGAGTTCCGAAGGGCTGCCGCGTCGCCGCTCGAGAGGCGACCGCTGTTCACCATCGCCTGAACCTCGTTGAGGAAGGCGTTCAGCTGGTTGTTGGCGGGTTTCGTGTCACCGCGGGCGAGCGATGCGCTGGCGGCGTTCAGCTTGGCGGTCAGGCTGTTCTTCTGGCCATCGTTGAGGGAGGCGATCTTCTGGACGGACCCGGAAATCGAGCTCAAAGCTTGCTGAGGTGTCAGGATCGCGACCTTGGTGGTCGCCTGGTCGATGCCGCCGTCATAGTCGGTGACTGTCAGCGTGACGGGGTAGTTGCCGGCCGCGCTGTATGAGTGGGCGACCGACAGCACTGCCGAGCCACCGGCCCCGAACTCTGTGGTGCTCGTGGCGCCGTCCCCGAAGTTCCAGACGGCCTTGTGCAAGTCCAGCGCCCCGGGGTCAGAGAAGCTGCCGGCGAATGTGAACGACAGGTTGGGGGTGAAGACCAGCAGCGGGAGCCCTGAAGTTGGAGCCGCGCTCGTTATCCTGGCCGACGGTGAAACGTTCTGCGCGTTGATCGTCACCGACGCGCGACCTGTCATGGGAACGTGGTCGGTCGCCTCGAGGGTGGCGACGAAGGTGCCCTCGTCATCCGGCGTGAAGCTGAAGGCGGCGGGATCGCTTCCGGGGACACCGAACGGCTTCCCATCCTTGGTCACGGTCCAGCTGTAGCTGACAAGCGGATTGTCCTCGGCGGCCGGACTGGACGCCGAGCCGTTCAGCGTGACCTTCGTTCCCTCCGGGCTCAAGGCAGCGGCGCTCGTGCTGAGAGTGGCGGTCGACAAGCGCGAGGTGGCTGACGAGATGGACACGTTCGGAGCCACCGCCGCGACCTTGACCGTGAAGGTGGTGGGGGCGGCGGCGAGTCCCTTGCTGTCGGTTGCCGTGAGGGTGATCGTCTCGACGGCGGCTTCATCACCTGCGGGCAGAGACCAAGACCACGTGCCGGAACTCGTGCCACTCTGGGTCACCGTGCCGGACGAGGCGGAGATGGTGACGGCGTCGCCGTCGGCGTCAGAGAACGTGCCTGTGTTGGTGGGCTTGGTGCCTTCATCGACAGCGACCGCGGTTTTGTCGGCGGCCAGGGCGGGAGCATGGTTCGTGCTTACGGCGACCCACGTCTTGAAGGCAAAGTCCTGGCCGTAACTGCCGCCGCTGAACCAGCCGCAGCCATAGCAGCCCACGTACAGCTGGCCGCCAGGGTAGAGGTTGACGATCCAGCTGTTGTACCAGTTGAAAGTGCCGACGCTGGTGCTGACCACGATCGCGTACTGCTTGTCGGCCGTGACTGAAACGCCAGGGCTGAACGCGAAGTCCTGCCACTGCTTGAACTGCATTGTGCCCTGGTAAGAAGAGGAGCCCAGGACGGTGCCGCTCGGGGCGCCCCCTGTGGTGACCGACTGAATCTGGACAGTCAGCCTGACGAAGGCATAGCTAGAGTCAGAGAGCAGCGAGACCCGGTCCACCTGACCGGACACGCCGGCGGTGAAAGTCTGGGCCATCAGCTCGAGACGCTGGAAGCTTGTGCCGACCGTCTGCGACTGGTCCACAGAGTCGGTAGCCGCCTGAACGGGCAGGTTTACGAACAGGGACAGCCCGGCGGCCAGGGCGAGGGCGAGCGACCATCTGCTCCGGAAAGAGCTGCCGCCGATGGTTGGACGCGACCCAGGCTCCATGCCCGATGTGACGCACCGCCTCTCGATTCCCTGCGCAAGACCACAAGATCAGTTTGAGATCGACCGGACCGGCGGCTGACTGCGTTTATGCGGTGCTTTCGACCGCACGGCCGCGGAACCGGTGCGTCACGTCCTGGGCCCCCCACAGGACCCAGCCGAGGCCGATGCCCCAGAGCGCGTACGCGATGGCAGCAAAGAGCCCGCCGGATCGCGTCACGTCGGCGGATGCGCCGACCCACGTCGAAAGGCTGATCGCGAGCAGGCCGACGCCGGCGAGGACGCCCAGGCCGTCGACCCAGGCTGGAAATCGCTCGGCGCCGAAACCAAGACCAGAAGCGACGACGAACCAGATGCCCACCAGGGCCAACGGCCAGGCTGTCCACCCGCTGTAGGCCTCGCCGCTCAGCACGCCCGTGACGGCGAGGATCTGGAGCACCGTCAGCCACAGGGAGCCCACCACTCCCCAGAACCCGACGAAGAGACCCCACGAAGGCCAGCGCATCGGATGGCTGAAGAGTGCGATGGCCACCGGCAGCAAGAGAATCGCCCAGGCGAGCAGGAACCAGCCGCGCAAGGACTGCGAGCCCGCGAGCTGGCTGATCACCGCGCCGACCAGCGCAGCAACAGATAGAAAGGTTAGGAGGCTGGTCCACCGCATCCCGCGGGTCATGAAGACAAGAAGGACGAAGACCACCCAGGCGATGAGGATGGCGTCCCGTAGAACGTCCCAGCTGAAAACCTGGCTGAGAATCGCGCCCGTCAGCGCCGCGACGCTGATCCAGAAGAAGGCGTTGCCCCAGCGCACAGATGGATTATGGAAGGATTGGGCGTCCGTCCTCGCCGATCGGCCAGTGGGGGTTGTGGGCGACCTCCCAGAGATGACCGTCGGGGTCAGCAAAGTAACCGTTGTAGCCACCCCATTCGGTGGCTTGCGCCGCCCTGGTCACGCGCGCGCCCGCGGCGACGGCAATTGCGAGGAATGCATCAACGTCCTCGCGGCTTTCAAGGTTCATCGCGAGCGCAGTACCGCGATATCCGGCGTCGCCACCAGGCTCTGTCGAGACGCCGGCATCTTGTGCAAGGTCTTCGTAACCCCAGACCGCCAGCACGCCACCGGCTGTCTTGAAGAAGCTGACATCGCCCGGGACGGAAGCTTCAGACAGTTGAAAGCCCAACGCTTTGTAGAACTCAGTGCTCAGCGCAACATCACGAACGCCGAGGGTCGCAAGGCTGAGCCGAGCCGATGGTTTCACGGTCAGAGTGTATTCACGCTCCCGACCAAACCCATTGGTTGCTTCGTTGAGTGGAGGTGGGCATCCTCAGCCAGCTAATCGGCGCCAAGCGCTCGATTGACCGGACCTGGTGCTGTGATTCCTGTAGGGAGGCAGCGATCGGTAGAGACAAGTCGCCTGAGGGTGCAGTGCGGGCGTTGCGGCTCGGTCACGGCAGTCGACTGGCTGAGAGCCCACAGAAAGCATAAGGACAAGACAAAACCCGCAATCGCCTCGTAAATGCGGGTATCGACGCGGTTTGAAACCCGCATTCCACAGTCCTATGCGGAAAAAAATCGACTGGTGCCGGCGCAGGGATTCGAACCCTGGACCATCGGTTTAAAAGACCGCTGCTCTAACCAAGCTGAGCTACGCCGGCAGATTCCAGCAGATTGTCCCAATTTCGACGCCTGCGCCATCGCCCGCCTCTCATGCGGCCGCCCGATCCAGCGCTGTAGCCTTCCCCGGGTGAAAGCCTGGGTCGTCCGGGAGCTTGGCGGGCCGGAGAGCCTGCGCCTCGAGGAAGTCGAGCCGAGCGAACTCGCCGCCGGCATGGTGCGCATCAAGGTGCGCGCCGCCGCGATCAACTTCCCCGACGTGTTGATGGTCGCCGGCCTCTACCAGGAGAAGCCCCAGCTGCCGTTCGTCCCTGGGGTCGAAGTGAGCGGCGAGGTGATCAGCGCGCCGGCCGCTTCGGGGCTCAATCCGGGCGATCGAGTCATGGCGATGCTCGACCACAGCGGCCTCACGCGCGGCGGCTTTGCCGAGATCGCCGACGCCGCCCCGTCATCGATCACTCGAATGCCGGACAAGATGACGTTCGAAGACGCGGCGGGCTTCACCCTCATCTACCAGACGGGCTGGTTCGGGCTGCACCGACGAGCCCACTTGAAGGCCGGCGAAACGCTGCTGGTGCACGCCGGAGCAGGAGGCGTCGGCAGCGCGGCCATCCAGCTCGGCAAGGCAGCAGGCGCGACCGTGATCGCTACCGCGGGTTCGGATGCGAAGGTCAAGGTGTGCCTCGAGCTCGGAGCCGACCACGCCTTGAACTACAAGACGCAGGACTTCGTGGAGGAGGTCAAGAAGCTCACCGCAGGTCGCGGCGCCGACGTCGTGTACGACCCGGTCGGAGGGGACGTCTACGACCGCTCGACCAAGTGCATTGCATTCGAAGGTCGGATCGTGGTCGTCGGCTTCACCTCCGGTCGTATTCCGCAGGCGGCCACCAATCACGTGCTGATCAAGAACTACTCGGTGGTCGGGCTGCATTGGGGCCTCTACACAAGGCGGGCACCCGAGCTCATCCCGCCCGCCACGCGTGCACTCCTCGACCTTTACGAGGCAGGCCAGATCAAGCCCTACATCTCGACCCGGCTCTCGCTGAGCCAGGCGCCCCGGGCGCTAGCGATGGTGGCCGAAGGCAAGAGCACGGGCAAGGTGATCCTCACTGTCTGACCCCGAAGCGCCGCCACCCGATCCCCCGGCTTCGCCGGATACTTCCCCGCAAGGCGGGGACGTGGCCTCTCCAACCCCTGCTTCGCCTGGTAGTCCCCCACACGCTGGAGAAGTCAAATCGCCAAGTCAGCTTCGCCATTACCTGCCCGTCAGCGCAGGGGTGGCGCTGGCGCTGATCGCTCTTCTGCTCGTTGTGTTCGTGGGTCCACCGAGCATCTCTGCTCCGCAGGTTGAGCCGCTCGCGGCTGACCAGACGCTGAGCTTCCCGATTGCCCAGGACCTGGCGGACTTCGACCCGGCGCTCATCTCCGCCACGGCCGACGTCGACATCCTTCGCAACGTCTTTTCGGGGCTCTACAAGTTCGACAGCAAGCTGCGCGAGGTGCCCGATCTTGCCATCGGCCAGCCGCAGGTCTCACCCGACGGGCTCACCTACACCTTTCACCTGCGCCACGACGGCCGTTTCTCCAACGGCGATCCCATCACGGCAGACGACTTCATCTACAGCTGGAACCGCGCAGCCGCCAAGCAGGGTGACTACGCAGGGCTGTTCAACGTGGTGGCCGGGTACGACGCGGTGGCCGCCGGAAGGGCCGGCCAGATGAGCGGGCTGGCGAAGCTCGACGACTACACCTTCGCCGCGACCCTCACGAAACGGGCCGGCTATTTCATGACCGAGCTGGGCCTGTGGCCCTTCTGGGTCGTAGATAAGAAGGTCATCGCTTCGGCGGGCGAGGATGCGTGGTTCTCGAAACCCGAGACGCTGATCGGCAGCGGACCGTTTCGCCTCGCTGCGCGCGTGCCTGGCCAGTCGATGGACTTCCAGCCGGTGCCGACCTGGTATGGAGGCGCGACCGGCAAGCTCGCCCGGGTTCACATCGAGGTCGTCGCGGAGACCAGCGCACAGGTCGCGCAGTACGAGTCCGGCGTTTTCAGCCTCATCGGTTACGGGCGCCAGGGCCTCCCCCCCGCCGCGGCCACCCGCTACACCACCGACGCCAAGCTCAAGACTCAGCTCAACCTGATCCCGATCGGCCTCACCTTCTGGGTCGGCTTCAACCTCCGAACCGGTCCGTTTGCCGACATCGAGGCTGGAAAGGCCGGCCGTCACGCGTTTACCGCCGCGATCGACCGCGAGGCACTGGTCGACGCGCTCTGCAACCAGAAGACCTCATGTGTCGCGGCGACCGGTGGCTTGATCAGCAAAGGATTGCAGGGCTACCTCGGCGACGGGGTCGACACGAACGTCAAGTTCGACCCGGTGGCGGCGAAGGTCGAGTACAAGGCATGGGATCCAAACGGAACGAAGGTCAAGGGCCTGAACTACACGTATGACACCAACGGGTTCAACAAGGCGGTCTGCTTGAATCTGCAGACGCAGTGGCAGAAGAACCTCGGGGTCAACGTGGGCTGCGTCGAGATGGATCGCAAGACCTTTTTCGACAACCGGAACGGCCGGTGCGCCTACCCCCTGTTCCGCCAGAGCTGGAGCGCCGACTACGACCACCCTCAGGACTGGTTCGACTACCTCTTCATCACCAGCGCGAGCTCGTCGGGGTCGTGCTACTCGAATTCCAACCTGGACAAGGTGATCGCGGCCGCCGATGCGGCGCCGATGAGCCAGAGCCTGGTCGATTACAAGACGGCCGGTCACATGCTGATCAACGACACCGTGCTCGCGCCGCTCATCTACGGTGTGCAGCAGTACCTGGCGCATCCGTACGTGGCCGGCGTCGGCGGCAACGCGCTATATGACTTTTCCTGGACGGAGGCGCGGATTCTCAGGCACTGATCCAGTGCCACCTCCCCCCACCCCAACCCTCCCCCTGCGGGGGAGGGGAAATTTCATTGGTGAGAGAGCAGCTGAATTTCATTCCAACGGTATTCGAAGAAGTTGTTGGCCCCGGCTCCTCGGACGTAGGGCTTGATCAGGTAGGAGCCGTTCGAGTAGTAGAGCGGGATGTACACGACGTCGTCGATGAGCATCTGGTTCAGCTTCCTGTAGTCGGCGATCGCCAGGTCGCCGGTCTGGGCGTCGGCCTTGTCGAGCAGGCTGTCGTAAGCCTTGGTGTCGTAGCCGCTGGTGCAGTTCGAGTCCGGGCAGCCGACGACGTGGCCCCACAGGTTGTCGAACCAATCCTGCGGGTGGTTGTAGTCGGCCTTCCAGCCGTCACGTGACAGCACGTACTGGCCGTTCAAGCGGGCCCGGATGAACTGTGAGTGCGAAACGGATTGGAGCTCGACGTCCACGCCGAGGTTGTCGTGCCACTGCGCGCGCAGGAACTCGGCGGTGGGCTTGTTGAACCCGTTGCTGGGGTCATAGACGTAGACGAGGCCTTTGGTCTTGGCGCCGGTTGGGTCGGCGCCCTGGAAAAGCTGCTTCGCCCTGGCGGGGTCGTACTTGCCCAGCGGGTCCTGTCCGTCACCCATGTAACCGATGAGCCCTTTCGGGATCAGGCCGCCGGTGGCCGCACTGCAGGCGATGTCGGCGCAAACGCTCGTCACGAGCTTCTTCTTGTCCACCGCGAGGGCAAACGCCAGGCGCAGGTCGTGTGCGCTCTGGCCCTGGTCGAGCGAGAAGGGTCCCCTGGCCTGCCGCTTGACGTCCGCCACCAGGTTGAAGCTGACCCACATCGTGCTGACCTTCGGGCGTATCAGCAGCTGGTCCTTCTCGTTCGGGGTGCCCTGTATGCGCGCGATGTCGGCGACCGGCGGATTGCTGAAGCCGCCGTATCCATAGATGTCGTAGACGCCCTGCTCGTACTTCGCAATCGCGCCCGACCCATCGCTGACGATGTCCAGATGAACCCTCTTGACGGTCGGCTTGGGTGAACCCCACCAGTTGTCGATGGCGACGAAGTCGACCGACTGGTCCGCGACGTGAGCGGCCATCTTGAACGGCCCAGTGCCGATCAAAGTCTCTGGCTTCGTCCACCATTTGTCGAAGTCAGTCTTGACCGCGTTCTGGTCGACGATGGTCCCGGTCGCGCCGGTCACCGCAATCGCCGACAGGAACCAACCGGCCGCGAGACTGAGCTTCACCTTCACGGTGTAGTCGTCCGGAGCGGTGAGCCCGGTCAGGATCACCGACGGGTCGTTCTTTTCGAGCAGCGCCTGAAGCGCCGACCCGCTTGCCGTGTTCTGCGCAACCTTGGCGTAGCCCTCGATCGCAGCCAGGTTGGTCGCGTACGAGCCCTGCATCGCGGCCGCGCGGTTCCATGAATACAGGACGTCTTTCGACGTGAGCTTGTCGCCGTTGGAGAAGATCACGTCGTGGCGGAGCTGAAACGTGTACGTCAAGCCGTTGTCAGCCGGCTGCGGCACCGAGGTTGCAAGGTCCGCAACGATGTTGAGGTTGTTGTCGAACTTGATCAGGCCGTTGAACAGGTTCTGCTGGATCTCCATGTCGGTCTCGGCGTCGGAAACCGCTGGGTCGAGCGTGCCGAAGTCGTGGAGCACGGGGAACTTCAATGACTGGTCGGCGGCCAGGCGCGACGTTGGCGTGCTGCCGCTCTGACACGCAGCGAGCAAGATGCAGGCTGCGCCGCCGACGGCGAGCGCCCTGGCTATTTGAGGGACGCCAGGACCTCCGGCGCCATGTCGCTGCCGAACGGACCGTCAGGATTCTCGATCAGCCACACGTGAAGCATCTCCGGCGTGCTGCGGTTGCTGCTTCCTCTCGGACACGTGCCGCTCTTGTCGTTGGTGTTGGCGGACCCGTCGTGCGTGAAGGCAACGATGACGCCTGTCGTCCTGTCGAAGCAGAGGTTGTCGTGCTTGTGCCAGACGGTGAGCGAACCGCCGATCTCCGGGCCCGCCATCCCGAGCCTGGGCATGATGTACATCGCACCGATCAGGATCGGACCTCGTGTGCTGTTGAAGTAGATCAGCGACTGCACGTGATCCGGCCGCAGGATGTCCGCGTCCGTG
>DASQAU010000192.1:0-25339 GCA_035635595.1 Candidatus Eiseniibacteriota bacterium | reverse complement strand
CCACTGCCTTCGGCGAGAAGAGGTCCGATGTCGAGCCGCCGAGGCCCTCCGAGTAGATGCTCTTGTAGAACGAGAAAACCTCTCTCAGACCTGGGCTGTCGACGACCCACTTGTTCGTCTTGTAGTCGAAGATCGTCGGCGTTGAGGATCCATAGACCATGTTCGCGCTGCCCTGCAGGACGCCGCCGGCGCCGGCGCTGGTCCCGGCCGGAGCCCAGAAGGCGACGACTTTCTGCCCGCTTGCCTTCACGGCTCGAGCCGCGGCGAGCAGGTCATCCCAGTTTTTTGGATTCCAGGGGACGGAGATGCCTGCCTTCTGCAGCATCGAGGTGTTGTAGTAGATCGCGGAGTTGTTCTCGCCTGTGTTGACGGCGTAAACCTTGCCGTTGATCCGGCTCTCGTCCTGGATGACCTTCGGGAACGAGCTCCAGAACGGGGCCTTGGTCGCGTCGTTGACGAACGAGTCGAGGGGCAGCAGGTAGTCGGAGCCGACCCACTGTCCGACGTAACCTGACGGCAGCATGAAGACGTCAGGGGTGGTGGATGTGTTCTTGTACTCGAGCGCGACCTTGTTGACGAGGTCCACGTCGGTGCCGTTGAACCCTTGCAGGTTCAGCTTTGCCTTCGGGTAAGCGGCCTCGAATTCCTTTTTGACCTTGTCCCACCAGATCACTGAGGTTTCGTCAGAGTCGAAGACATACGTGGTGGAGTAGGCCACGGTGATCTCGCCGGTCATGTCGTCTGTCGCGGTCGTCGACGTGGACTGGTTGCCGCAGCCCATCAAGAACGCTGCCGGCAGCAGCGCCATGAGTGCTGACCAAACACCGAACCGTTGACGCGGGTTCCTCAACGCATTACCTCCCATCAATCAGTTTTTCCTCCGACTGCGCTGGCACCCCCGGTGCCCTGTGTTCACGGTTGCTCGCCGCCGATGACCCTTCGATCCACGCCTCCCTCATGGACCTCAAGGCTTCGGCGCTGGTGGCTGCTGGTCTCTGGAGGATCGAATCCCCCGACTGGGTGTCGAACAGATGAAGTCGCGCAGGATTCAGCGCCAGCTCAACCCGCTCGCGGGTGCGGACCCCCGACCGGGGAGGGAATCGGGACGTGACCGTCTCGCCTGCGCACAGAGCGGTGACGTAGGCCTCATGTCCCATCGGCTCGACCACATCGACCTCGGCGTCGAGGGTGACCACCGAGTCCGGACCGGCCGCGGGCCGCCACATCAGGTCCTCGGGCCTGATGCCGACGGTGACCGCGCCGTCGGAAACGTCGCTCGTCAGCCTCGATGAGGTGCTCAGCGGCGCCTTCACGCCCAGGAACCTCACCGCCCTCTTGCCGTCAAGGGTGGTGATCTGCCCCCGCACGAAGTTCATGCGCGGCGAGCCGATGAAGCCGGCGACGAAATGGTTGGCCGGGCTGTCGTAGAGAGTCTCGGGCACATCGACCTGCTGCAGCCGTCCCTGGTTCATGACCGCGATGCGGTCCCCCATCGTCATGGCCTCGACCTGGTCGTGGGTCACGTACATGGTCGTGACACGGAACCGATCGTGGAGGTGGCTGAGCTCCGCACGCATCTGCACCCGAAGACCTGCGTCCAGGTTCGACAGCGGTTCGTCCATCAGGAAAACCTGAGGTTGACGGATGAGAGCGCGACCCAGCGCGACGCGCTGCCGCTGGCCGCCGGACAGCTCTGATGGTCTTCGTTTGAGAAGCTGACCGAGACCGAGGACCTCGGCCGTCTCCTTCACCCGCTCGTCGACCAAGTTGCGGGCCGCGCCGCGGGCCCGCATGCCGAACGCAAGATTGTCGTAGACGTTCATGTGCGGGTACAGGGCATAGCTCTGAAAGACCATCGCCACGTCGCGAAAACGTGGGGGCACGTTGTTGACGAGCTTTTCGCCGATGAGGATGCGGCCGTACGAAGGACGCTCGAGACCGGCGAGCATGCGGAGCGTGGTCGTCTTGCCGCAACCCGACGGTCCGACCAGGACGAGGAACTCCCCCGCTTCCACGGTCAGGTTCAGGTCTTCAACCGCCGCGTCGGCGCCGAACAGCTTGTGCACGCCCTCGAACTTGACGTGGGACTGCATGTCAGCCGCGCACCGCGCCGCTGAAGCTGAACGCGCCGCTGAAGTAGCGCGACATGAACAGGTAAAGCAGGATCACCGGCAGCGAGAACAGGAGCGAAAAAACGGCGAGGTCGCCGAACTTGAAGAGGCCATGCGAGCCCATGAAGTTGTAGATCTCGATCGGTCCGACCTGATCTCCCGGGTTGCTGTTCAGCACGAACGGGATGACGAAGGCGCCCCAGGCGTTGATGAACGTGTAGATCGCGGTGACCGCGATGCCCGGAAGCGTGAGGGGAAGCACGAGCTGGCGCAGGATGCGAAAGGTGCTCGCGCCGTCGATGGCCGCGGCGTGCTCGAGCTCGACCGGGACCGCGTCGATGAAGTTCTTCATCAACCAGATCGCGAAAGGCAGCGAGCTCGCGGCCAGGAACAGTGCGGTCGTGTACAGCGAGTCCAGCCAACCGAAGTAGACATACATCTGGTACACGGGCACGATCAGCATCGAAACCGGAAGGCCGGAGGCGAAGAGGATCGCGAGCATGAATGCACGCTTGAACGGGATGTGCAGGCGGGAGAGCGGGTAGGCGGCCAGCACCGCGATAACTGTCGTGATGACTGTCGTCGTGCCGGCCAGAATGAGGCTGCTGCGAAACGCGGTGAGCGCGCCGGCAGTGCCGATCACGTCGGCGAAGTTGGCGAACGTCAAAGTCGGGAGCCTGATCGCCCAGTCGGGGTTGGAGTCGACCGACGCGAAAACCATCCAGAGCATCGGCAGCACGAAGAAGCCGCCAAGGAGGACGAGCACTACGTTGGTGATCAGCGCCGCTGCCGACACACGGCGGTAGGGGACGACGATCAAGTTTGCCTTGTCGAGGTTGCGGGCCTGGACTGCGCTCACGCCTGGCTCCTGGCCGCTCGCACGAACAGCAGCGAGAAGACGGCGCCGATCAGGACCAGCACCAGCGAGATTGCGGTGCCGTATCCGAGCTGGTGGAAGACGAAGGCCTCCTGGTATACGTACAGGGGCAGCGTCATCGTCTCGATCCCGGGACCGCCCTGGGTCATGGCGTAGATCAGGGTGAACTCGGAGAGGTTGAGGATGGTGACCAGGAGGAGGTTGGTCAGGATGGTCGGCCTCATCAGGGGCAGCACGACCTGCCGATAGCGCCGCCAGGTGGAGGCCCCCTCCACCTCCGCGGCTTCGAGCACCTCAGTCGGCAGGTTGCGCAGCCCGGCCGAGAAGACGAGCATCGAGAAGGCGACGTTTCGCCAGAGGTTGGCCAGGGACACGATGAGCATCGGCACCAGGACGAGGAAGTTTGCCTCCCTGTGGCCCAGCAGGATCGAGAGCGTGCCGCCTGCCTGAGAGAACGCGTACCACACCAGCGCGACGGTGATCTCGGGGAGGACCCACGCGATGATCACGATCGAACCGACCACCAGGCGGATCGGCACCACCGCGTTCCGCAGCAGCAGCGCCAGGGCCATCCCAAGGACGGACTGGCCGATGATGGCGGAGCCGACGACGAACACGATCGTCAGCCATGACGACTTGATGAAGACGTAATCGCCGAGCATGCGGACCACGTTGTCGAGGCCGGTGAAGCTGTAGTCGCGTGAGCGCGAGCCAACCAGGGCGAGGTTGGTGAAACCGAGATAACCGGCGTACAGGACCGGGAAGATGAAGAGTAGACCGAGCAGCGCCAGGGCCGGGGTCAGCATGGCGAGGCTGCCAGGCTGGAACCGCTCGCGGTCCAGCCTCGGCCCCAAACCGGCTGTCACTGCCAAGCCCTACTCCTCCGCATACCGGGACTCAAGGAACTCGCCGGGCACGCTTTCTGGATCGTTCCAATTGGAACGTTCCGTAATTCTCACGGCGACCGGTCGACGCGTCAAGTCCCCGGCACACGGGCCATCGCTAGCTATCGGCGGAAGGAGGCGCCGTGGACATCCTGGTCACGAGGCGCACGCCGACCAGGGTGGTCCTCGGCGGGCCCTTCAATTTGCGTTCGATTCGGTCGGCGATGGTGGCGATGCCGAGCTTGGCCAGCTCGTCCCTGGGCTGGGCGATGGTGGTCAGAGAGATGCGGGCGAGGCCGGCCATCGGGACGTCGTCAAAACCCACGATCGAAAGGTCTTGCGGGACGCGAAGGCTGACGCGGTCGGCGAATTCCTGTAGCGAGATCGCGGCCACGTCGTTGGAGGCCACCACCGCAGTGGATCGGGCCGGTCCGGTGAAGACTTCGAGCAGCTTGCGCTCCACCCCGTCCACTCGAGCGTGGTCCGAGGGCGGCGACCAGCTGATCCGGGTGGGAGGGCCGAGACCCGACTGGGTGAGGGCCTCGCTGTAGCCCTGCCAGCGCGAAAAGTCGGATTCGTCTTCCAGCTCCGGAATCGACACGTACGCGATCCGGCGATGACCTGCCTCGATGAGGTGGTTCGCGCTGAGCTTCCCTCCACGCACGTCGTCGACGGAGACGACATCGCCCCAGTCGGCCCTGCAGCTCAGGAACACCACCGGCACCTGGTGCTCCAGCGTCTCCTGCATCGTGCGCGAATCGCCCGAGAAAGCAAGGAAAACGATCCCGGCGACCCTGTACTCGAGCAGCGTTTCGACGCCGGCCAGCTCGCTCTGACTGTCGCCCTCGGTGTTGCAGAACATCGCCGTGTATCCGCGCGAGGCGGCGTGTCGCTCGACCGACTTCGCCATCTCGGCGAAGAACGGGTTGGCCAGGTCCCCGACGACGACACCGAGGATGCTCGTCCGCTGCTGCACGAGCTGGCGGGCCAGGACGTTGGGGCGGTAACCGAGCTGGTCGATCGCCAACCGGACGCGCCCACGGGTCGCCTCGGACACTCCAGGCAAGCCGCGCACCACGTTCGAAACCGTAGATTTGGAAACGCCCGCCCGAGAGGCGACATCGAGAATGGTCGGCGGTCTTCGCGCCGGCGGGGCAGCGTCGCGAGGGACCGCCATCATAGGCAATGTTATTCGGCCCATAGCGTTCTCAAATCGCCATCTTTGGATCCATCAGCACCTTCATCGTGCCGTCTTTTTGCGCCAGCTCGACCGCCTCGCCCGCGCGCTCCAGGGGCATGCGATGAGTGATGATCTCGGTCAGGGGCAGCCGGTCGAGGTTGCGGGCAAGTAGATTCATGGCCGGCACGTAAGAGGTCGCGGTTTCGCCGCCGACTCCGATGACACTGACGTTCTTGGTGCAGATGTCGGCGTTGGGATTGATGCCGACGGGTCCCATGTCGACGAATGTCCCTGCTTCCACCACCGTGCCGCCGTAGCGAACCATGTGCAGGCATTCGGGAAAGGACTGGGCGAAGCCGGTGCAGTCGATCACGATGTCGGGCCCGGTGCTGGTGTGCTCACGAAGCAGGTCCAGGCGCTCTTTCTCGGTCGTCTTGCTCGCGTTGATCGTCAAGGTGGCGCCAAAGCGGCGCGCCAGCTCGAGCCTGGATTCGAGGCGGTCGATCGCGATCAGCTTGCCGCAGCCAAGCAGCCTGGCCTTCACCAGGTGACAGAAACCCAGTGGGCCGACCCCGACCACCGCGACCGACTCACCGAAACCGCTCCCACCCCACCCCGCGTTGAGCATCCGGGCCCGCTCGAATCCGTGGGTCACAGCCATCACCTCTGTGAGCGCGGCGACTTCGTCAGGAAGGTCGTCCGGGACCCGGAACAGCGGCGTCCGCGGCAGGATGTACATGTACTCGGCCCAGCCGCCGAAAAGATGAGGCGGTATGCCGCTGTGCAGGCTGTTGCCGTAGTCCTGCAGGTTCTCGCAGAAGTAGTACGGATAGCCGTTCAGGCAGAAGATGCAGTGGCCGCACGGCACGTTCGCCGCGGGCACGATCCGGTCGCCCACACGAAGCGGCCGCCCCTCGCTGTCAGCGATCGAATCACCGCTGCCGATGGCTTCGATCACGCCGACGTTCTCATGGCCGCAGATGAGCGGATAGATGATGTCGCGTTCGTGGTCGGTCCCCGCGTACTGCTTCGACTCGCCGCGGTAAGTGTGCTTGTCGGTGCCGCAGATTCCCGAGTAGAGAACCTTCAACAGCACAGCGCCTGGGCCGGGCTCAGGCAGGGGGAATCGCTCGACCTCGAGCCGGCCTGGTGCCTTCATGACGGCGGCGCGGACCGTCGCGCTCATAGCGTTGGAACGTTACACCATGCCAGCTCAAGCCCCTCTCCCCCATGGGGAGAGGGAGGAGTCAGTCCAGCTGCCAGCGATGATCCGCGTCGGTGGTGACCAGCCAGCGGCGGAGCGGACCCGCCATCACGTTGAGGTAGTAGAGGTCGTAACCCGGGCCGGCCGCGACGGGATGGTAGCCGCGCGGCACCAGGACGACGTCTCCGTCACGGACCTGGATCGCCTCGTCGAGCGAGCGGTCGTCGGTGTACACGAGCTGCACGGCGAACCCTTCAGGCCTGGCCATGCGGTGGTAGTAGGTCTCCTCCAGGTAGGTCTCGTTCGGCGGGTCGTCGGTGTCGTGCTTGTGGGGCGGATAGCTCGACCAGTTGCCTCCGGGCGTCAGCACCTCGGTGACAAGCAGCGATTCGGCCGGCCGGTCCTCCATCAGGATGTTGTGGATGGTCCGCGCGGTGCGGCCGGAGCCTCGCTTGAATGGCCGGATCTCGGCCGCCCTGATCAGCGCCGGCTCGGCGCCGCGGGCCGCGGGCGCCCAGCACACCGCGATCTCGCACATCTCGCTCAACGCTGTGATCTCGAGCGACTGCCCTGGCGGCGCATAGACCGCGTCAGGCGTGCCTTCGAAGACATTGCGCCTCGAGCCGACGTCTCTCCAGGACTGCGATCCGGCCGCGATGTCGGCCTGCCCCGCCAGCATCACGACGCAGACTTCTCTGGCGCCGGTGGATTGCCTGATGCCATCGCCTCGCCGGAGCTCGTACACCTCAAACCCGACGTACGACCAGCCTGCCGAGTCCGGTGTGACGATTGCCACGGCTCCTTCGCCGGCCGGATTGTGTTGCCGGCGCAGCACGAGCCCGCTCAAATGTGCCAGCGCCGCCGCGCCTGTCCGCGTTCGTGCTCCTCGCGCGCCTTTTTGACCTCGGCCGAGTCACTGACCTCGGCGACAGGAACGTCCCACCAGCTGTCGTAGCTCGGCACGCCTTCGTAGCGATCGACCGGGATATGGATGACGACCGTGCGATCGATGCCCCTGGCCGCAACCAGCGCATCTCGCAACTCTTCGATGTTGCGGGCGCGGATCACATGCGCGCCGAGGCCCTGCGCGTTGAGCGCCAGGTCGACCGGAAGAGGCTCGCCGTTCCTGTGTGCCGCATCGTCTCCAAGCGACCCAGCAGATCGATATCGATAGCGGGTGCCGAACCCACCCATACCTTTGGATCGCGACAGGCCACCGATCGAGGCAAAGCCATCGTTGTCGACCAGGACGCACGTCAGCTTCATGCGCTCCTGGATGGAGGTCACGATTTCCTGAGCCATCATCAGGTACGAGCCGTCGCCCACCATGACGTAGACCTCGCGTTCGGGATCGGCGAGCTTGACCCCGAGGCCGCCGGCGATCTCGTACCCCATCGTCGAGTAGCCGTACTCCACGTGGTAGCCCTTGGGGTCGCGGGTCCGCCACAGCTTGTGAAGGTCGCCGGGCATTGAACCTGCGGCGCAGACGACCACATCGCGGGGCCCGGACAGCTCGTTGACGGCGCCGAGAACCTCGGACTGCGCCGGCAGCGGCCCGTGGCCGAGGCTGTAAAGCCGCGAGACCTCCTTGTCCCATTCGGCGCGCAGCTCCTCACAACGTTTTCGGTAGCCGGCGTCGACGGACCAGCCCTCGAGGCGCGCGCCGAGGGCTTCGAGGCTCGCGCGCGCATCGCCCGTGAGCGCGAGGCCGCCCAGCTTGTGGCTGTCGGACTCCGCGACGTTGACGTTGATGAAACGCACATCCGGGTTCTGGAACGCGGTCTTCGAAGCGGTCGTGAAGTCGCTGTAGCGAGTGCCCACGCCGATCACGACATCGGCTTCGGCTGCGACCCGGTTCGCTGCGGGCGTGCCGGTCGCGCCGATCGCGCCAAGCGCGCCTTCATGGTCGAACGGCAGCGAGCCTTTGCCCGCCTGCGTTTCCCCAACGGGGATTCCGGTTTGTTTGACCAGCCGCTTCAGCGTTTCGGTCGCCTCCGAGTAGATCACGCCGCCGCCCGCGACGATGAGCGGGCGCTTGCTTGCGCGGATGATCTCCGCAGCCCGATCGAGGGCGGCCGGGTCGGGCAGCGGCCGGCCGGCATGCCAGACGCGGCGCTCAAAGAATTCGGCGGGGTAGTCGAAAGCTTCCACCTGCACGTCTTGGGGAAGTGCAAGCATCACGGCGCCAGTGTCCGCCTGGCTCGTCAGCACCCGCATCGCCGCCAAAGCCGCCGGAACCAGCTGCTCAGGTCTCTGGATGCGGTCCCAATACCTGGTCACGGGCTGGAAGGTGTCGTTCACGCTCGCATCGCCGCGCCACGACGTCTCGAGCTGCTGGAGCACCGGGTCCGGCCGCCTCGAGGCGAACACGTCGCCGGGCAGGAGCAGGACCGGGATTCGGTTGACCGTCGCCGCGGCCGCGCCGGTCACCATGTTCGTCGCGCCGGGGCCGATCGAGGTCGTGCACGCGAGCGTCGCCAGGCGGTTGCGCATCTTCGCGAAGCCTGCGGCGATGTGGACCATCCCCTGCTCGTTGCGTGCCTGGTAGTACGTGAGCAGCTCTGGGTTTTGCGCGAGCGCCTGCCCGATGCCGGTGACGTTGCCGTGGCCAAAGATCCCGAAGCAGCCTTCTATGAACCGATGATCGACTCCGTCACGCTCCAGATACTGGGCGGCGAGAAAGCGGACGAGCGCCTGCGCCATCGTCAGCTTCAGCGTCCTCATAGCCCGACCCTAGGTGGGTTCTGGAAGCATCACGTCGCGAACCAGCCCGTCGAGCTCGGTACAGGCTGCAATGAACTGGCGCAGCGTGCGCACGGTCGGCGCAAAGGAATCGAATTCTTCGATGGTGAGGCCGTCCTCCGAGTAAGCCCGGCGAAAGTCCGTGAAATGCTCGAGCAGCTGCCTCACCACCTTCGCGTCAACCGGCTTGTCGATTCGCGGCTCGACGGTGATGTCACCGGCGTTGAATCGCTTGATCCAGGCCGAGGGCGGTGAGATGACTGCGTCAGCGCCGATCAGCTCGCTCCAATGCATGTGGTTGCGAAATGCTGCGGAAAGCAGCCGAAGTCGGTAACCACGCTCGCGATAGATGGCATAGGTCTTCTTGAAAACTGCCACGCCGGCCCACTCGATGATGCCGGGGTCGACCGTGACGTCTTTTTTCTCGTGCTGGACCTTCAGCCAGTCGTCGAGGCGGCCGACCATGATCGTGCACACCGGCCCCATCGACTTGATTTCCAGGCCCTGGTTCTCTCGCCGCCTCAAGCCGCGTTCCACGGCTTCGGCCACCGCGATGCACTGGGGAAGCGTGAAGCAGACCGTCGCATTGATGCTGTACCCGCCATAGGTCGCCTCTTCGATGGCCTCCACGCCGGCCTTGGTCGCCGGGATCTTGACGATCATGTTCGGCGCGAGGCGGTTGAAAGCAATCGCCTGCTCGAAGATCGCGCCAGGGTCGCGATAAAACCTCGGGTCCGTCTGTATAGAGAGTCTGCCGTTGCGCCCGGCGTGCGCGGCAAATGCCGGCTCCAGGAGCTTGGCCGCCTTGATCGATATCTCCTCGACAAGCTTCCAACCGATCTGATCCTCGGTCGCAAGCGGCATCTCAGTGACCAGCGCCTGGATGCGTGGCTTCCACTCGGCGAGGTGCTTCTTCAGAATCCCGAGGGCGATGACCGGGTTGCAAGTGGCTCCGACCGCGCCGTGCTCGATCGCGTAAGTGAGCTCGTCGATGTCCGCCGAGTCGTTCCACAGCACCGTGGGCGTGGTCTGCGTCATCTGATGCATCCGGCTCTTGTAGGTGACGCGAGGATCGGTTGCGGTCAACTTGATCTCCACATTAGTCGGATTACCACCGGGTCACGACCACCTTCTTGCGTGTGTAGAACTCGATCCCGTCGGTGCCGTGGACGTGAAGGTCGCCATAAAACGAACCCTTCCAGCCGCTGAACGGAAAGAAGGCGAACGGCTGCGCGATCGGCACGTTGATGCCGGTCATGCCTGCTTCCACCCGCTCGCGAAACTCGCGAGCCGAGCGCCCGGACTGCGTGAAGATCGTGGCCATGTTGCCGAGCGCCATCCGGTTCGCGTGCGCGATCGCCTCGTCGAGGCTCGCCGCGCGCGCCACGGAGAGGACCGGTCCGAAGATCTCCTCGTTGCCGACGGACATGTCGGACGTGACTCGGTCGAGGATGGTCGGTCCCAAAAAGAAGCCCGGCCGCGACATCTGGCCACGCCCGTCGACGAGGAGCTCCGCTCCCTCCGCCACGCCCTTGTCCACGTAGCCGGCGACCCGGTCCCGGTGGTCGGCGCGGATGAGCGGCCCAACCTGCACGCCTGCCTCATCGCCCGGTCCGACGATCATCCTGGAGGCGGCGTCCTTCAACCCGTCGAGCAATCGATCGGCTGCCCCGACCGCCACCGCGACAGAACCCGCGAGGCAGCGCTCGCCGGCGTTGCCGAAGGCCGAGTTGAGGATGGCGAGGACGGTGACCTCCGGGTCCGCGTCCGGCATGACGATGATGTGGTTCTTCGCGCCACCGAGCGCCTGGACCCGCTTGCCGGTCGCCGCAGCAGTCTGGTAGACGTGCCTGGCCACTGGCGCCGATCCGACAAACGAGATCGCGTTCACGTGTGGATGGTTGAGCAGCGCGTCGACCGCCTCGCGCGCGCCGTGCACGACGTTGAGCACCCCTTCCGGGAAGCCCGCTTCCAGGAAGATCTCGGCCAGGCGTTGCCCGCCAAGCGGCGTACGTTCCGAAGGCTTGAGGACGAAGGTGTTCCCAGCCACAATGGCCAGCGGGAACATCCACAGCGGGATCATCACCGGGAAGTTGAAAGGCGGGATGCCGGCGCACACGCCGACGGGGTACCGGTAGAGGTCCTGGTCGACGCCACCCGATACGTCTCGCAGCGTGCGGCCCTGCAAGAGCGTCGGCGCTCCACACGCGAAGTCCACGACCTCGATGCCGCGCCGCACCTCGCCGCGGGATTCGTCCAGGGTCTTGCCGTGATGCCGGGTGATGATCGCGGCGAGATCCTCGAAGTGATCCTCGAGCAGCGCCTTGAAGCGGAACATCAGGCGCACGCGTTCCATCAACGCGGTGCGAGACCACGCCGGGTATGCCTTGAGGGCGGCCTGAACGGCCGCGTCGACCTCATGGCTCCCCGACATCGGCACCTGCTCGATGACCTGGCCTGTCGCCGGGTTGTAGACGGGGAGCGAGCCGGCGCCGTTCGGCGGCACACGCCACTCCGATCCGATGAGGTTGGGGATCATCGCACGCGAACTCCTATGTTCCGGGCCTGTTGATTTCCTGCGCCACTTCTTTTTTGATTTCTTGGGCGACCTGGCTCAGCTCAGGACCCACCGCCATCTTCTCGAGCTCTTTGGACAGCCGCTCGAGCTCCTCACCGCCCGCCATCATCTGCGTCAGCTCGGCAAGGGTCGTCTCGTGCTTCGCGTACGTGCCGACAAGGCGTCCGCGGTTGAGCAGGACGAAGCGGTCGCCGACCGGGTACGCGTGATGGGGGTTGTGCGTGATGAAGATCACTCCGAGGCCGCGCTCCCTTGCCTGCACGACGTACTTGAGGACGATGCCCGACTGCCTGACGCCGAGGGCGGATGTCGGCTCGTCGAGGATCAGCACCTTGGCTCCGAAGTAAACGGCTCGGGCGATGGCGACCGCCTGGCGCTCGCCGCCGGACAGCGTGCCCACCGGCTGGTTCGGGTCGCGGACGTCGATGCCCATCTTCTGCATCTCTTCGCGCATGACCCGCTTCGCAAACCGAGCGTCGAGCTTGCTCGCCAGCCCGAAACCGACGGTCGGCTCGGAGCCGAGGAAAAAGTTGCGCCAGATCGACATCAGCGGCACCGTGGCGAGGTCCTGGAAGACGACTGAGATGCCTGCCGCGCGCGCGTCGCGCGGGCCCCCAAACCGGACCCTGGCGCCCTCGATCAGGAATTCGCCCTCATCGTGTGGATGAACCCCCGACAGGATCTTGATCAGCGTGGACTTGCCGGCCCCGTTGTCGCCAAGCACGCACGTGACCTCACCTGCGCGCACCTCCATCGAGATGTCTTTCAGCGCGATCACGCTGCCGAAGTACTTGCTGACATGGCGGACCTCGAGGAGAGGCGCTCCGTTGTGGCTCATGGCGTCCTCAACGGCGGGCGCTCGCGGCGCGCCGCCTGACGAGGGTGTTCACGCCCACGGCGACGAACAGGATCACGCCGAGGAAGGTGAAGTACCAGTTCGAGTCCCACCCGGCGAAGATGATGCCGATCTGCGCGAAGCCGATGACAAGGGCGCCGATCGACGCGCCGATGGCGGACCCATAGCCGCCGGTCAGGAGACAGCCGCCGACGACCGCGGCGATGATGAAGAAGAATTCCTGGCCCACGCCCTGGCCGGTCTGGATGCCCTTGAAGCGCAAGGCCACCATGATCCCGACCAGCGCCGCCGCCATCGCCGTGCACATGAAGAGGATGACCTTCGTGCGGGCGACTGGGACGCCCACGGCGCGAGCCGCGTTGGCGTCGCCTCCGACGGCGTAGATCCAGTTGCCGAAGGTCGTCTGCGTCAGCACCCATGTCGCCACAATGGTGAGGGCGATCCACCACAGCACCGCGTCCTGGAAGTTGTACGGCGCGAAAAAGGTGCTGCCGAAGACCGACTGTGCGCTGGCGAACCCGGGCGCCTGGTCGGAGATGTCAAAGCGCACCTGGTTCGTGATCAAGAGCGTGACCCCGACGTTCACGCCACGAAGGACGAAGAAGGTGGCGAGCGTGATGATGAAGCTCGGCAGTTTGGTCCGGACGACGAGGATTCCGTTGATCGCTCCGATCATCCCCGCGAAGACCATCACCACGACGATCCCCAGCCACACGTTGAGGTCGTAGCGCGTGATCAGCATGCCGAGCAGCAGGCCGCACGTGCCGATCATCACGCCGGCGGAAAGGTCGAACTCGCCGCCGATCATGAGCAACGCGACGGCCACCGCCATGATCCCGTAGGTCGACGCGGCGTCCGTCCAGTTCTGCATGCCCGCGACGGACGAGAACTTGTGACCCGGAGTGGCGTCGACGGTGGCGAACAGCAGGTAGACCGCGACCGCGCCGATCAGCGCTCCCAGCTCGGGCCGCTGGAGCAGGCGCACCAGCACGTTCACCGTGGCGACGCGCTCGTCGCCGGCGCCTGCCTGGCGCGGAGTGGGAACCGGCTTGCTGGCCACGCTCATGGTTTTTTCACCTTGTAGATGGCCCTACCGGGCCGGATGATCCGGCCCGGTAGAAAGCCGTTTCAGTCTATCGAGTGCCCTGGCCCGTCAAGCTCGCGACGGTGGAGGCGTTGTTCTTGTCGACGATGCCCGGGCCGCTCTTGACGATGTCGAACCCGCCGACGGTGTTCGCGTTCTGCTTGTAGAGCTTCAGGAAGACGATCGGCAGGTATCCCTGCAGGTACTGCTGCTGGTCGATCGCGAAGTCGATCTTTCCTGCCTGGATGTCGGCGACCACGCCGGTGCTGATGTCAAAGGTCGCGATCTTGGCCTTTGAGTTCGCGCCCGCAACCGCCGCCTCGACGATGTTCTTGGCGACGTCGGGGTCGAGCGCAAGGATCGCGTCGATCGCCGTGTCGGCGCTGAGCGCGGCCTGCAATGTAGCCGTCGCGGACGACACGTTTGACTTGGCGTTGTCGAGGACGAGGTCCTTCTCGTTGCCGCCGAAGCCTGTCTTGGCGCCCGCGCACCGGTCGCGCAGGCTGGTGCTCGTCGCCTCGTGGATGATGCAGAGCAGCTTGGTGCCGCCATCCGCCTTCAACCGAATGCCCGCCTGAGTGCCGGCCGCCGACTCCGGCTGCCCGACGCACGTGATGGCTCCGGAGTAGGCGATGTAGCTCTGCCCGCTGGCGGTGGTGCCGCAGTTGTTCATCAGGATCAGCGGAACGCCACCTGCGGCGGCCTGCTTGGCGCAGTCGAGCACCGACTGGCTGTGCGGCGAGACGACCAGGCCGTCCGGCTTCGCGGTCACTGCCGCGCTGATGAACTGGCACTCCTGGCCGTCGTCGTTGTTGCTGCCCTGGTAGTTGACCTGTACGCCGAGATCGGATGCCGCCTGCTTCTGACCCTTCTGTACGACAGACCAGAACGTGCCGTTGTCGCCATGGGTGACGAAGTAGAAGCGCAAGCTCGACCCCCCCGACCCGCCTGATGGCGAGCTGCTCGTGCTCGTTGGTCCGCTGCTGCACGCCGCGAACATCAACAGTGCCGCGAGCCCGATGACTCCTTTGATTCGACTCATAGGTTCAGTCCTCCTTCGACTGCGATTTGTGCTGCTTGGCGCTGATTGTTCGACGAAAGTACTCGAGGCTCTGCCGTGCCGCCTCGAGTGGACCGTGGGCCGGATCGGGCTCGGCAGTAAGCGCCGTGTCCTGCTCGAGCACGTACCAGCCCCGATATCCGGAATCCTGCATCCGGCCGACGACCTCTCCAAGGTCAAGGTCTCCCTCCCCCAGCGGACGGTAAAGCCCTCCTCTCACCCCTTCGGCATACGACAGCTCCCCCCTGCGCACCAGCCCGGCCAGCCGGGCGTCGACATCCTTTAGATGGACGTGGCGAACGCGCCCACCGGCGTCGCGCGCGATCGCTCCTGGGTCGGCGCCGCCGAGAAACAGGTGCCCGGTGTCTAAGCAGAGCTCGACCGAGGTGGTGTCGAGCAGCGTGTATATGTCCTCCTTGTTTGCGACCGCGGTGCCGGCATGAGGATGAAACGCGAGGCGAATCCGGTGTGCGGATGCAATCTCTTCGGCCGCCACCAGCGCCTCAGCAAGCGCGATCCAGTCCGCCGGGGCCAGACGCTCATCGCGATCGTAGCTGTCGCCGGGCAGCGCTGCCGCCAGGACGAGAACCTCGGCGCCCGAGGCCTCGAGGTTGCTGACCGATTGCTCGATCTCGTCCATCGCGAGCCGGCTGCGGTCGTGAAGGACGGCGGCAAGAAAGCCGGCGACGAGGCGCAAGCCGTGCCGATGCAGCAGCTCGCTGCGTTCGTCCGAGTCGTCCGGCAGGTAGCCGGGCGGCCCGAGCTCGGTCGCTTCCAGTCCCGCCTCCTTGATCTCGGCCAGGACGCGATCCGGCGGCATCCGGTAGCCCCACCCAGGCAGCTCGCTGACGCCCCAGGAGATGGGCGCGCCGGCCACCTTGAGCTCCCCGCTCACCCGACCTCCTCCACCTGGACCGGCCGGTGCTCACGGTGGGAACGATCGGCGGCCAGGGCCACGGCGAGCGCCCGGCGCGCGTCGGTCACCGTGCTCGGGCTCTCAGCGCCGTCCCTGACCGCCTCGAGAAAGCCATGCAGCTCCGCGCGATATGCGGGCTCGAACCGTTCGAGAAAATCTTGGTAACCCCGCTGCAATGGTGGTTGGACGCCCGGCTCGAGCGAGCGGAGCGGCGTGCGGTCGTCCCATCCCACCGCCACGCTGTCACGCAGGCCGAACAGCTCCATTCTCACGTCGTAGCCGCGAGGGTCGTTCCTCGTGGCGCTGACGAGGCCGAGGATCCCGCCCTCAAAACGCAGCAGTGCGCAGGCGGCGTCGACGTCCTCATGCCGCGCGAAAAGGGAACCGTTCGCCTCACCATATGCGAAGACTTCAGTCACCCTTCGACCCACCACCCAGGCCCCGATGTCGAAGTCGTGGATGGCCAGGTCTCGCCAGATGCCGCCGGAGGTCGCGACGTAGGGCTCGGGCGGTGGAGCAGGGTCATGAGTGGCGAGCCGGACGACGTGAACGTCGCCGAGCGCGCCTGCCTGGACCGCGTCCCTTGCCGCCCGATAGCCTGCGTCAAAACGGCGCTGAAACCCGATCTGGACGAAGATGCCCGCCCGCCTCACATGCTCGATCACGGCGTCGGTCGCAGCCAGGTCGAGGGCGATGGGCTTTTCGCAAAAAGCCGCCAGCGAAGCGTCGGCGGCCATATGGAGCAGCTCGGCATGCGCCGGAGTCGCCGCCGCGATGACCAGCGCGTCGAGACCGGAGTCGATGAGGGCCTCGGGGCTTTCCGCCTGCTCGGCGCCGACGGACCGCGCGACGCCGGCCGCTCGCTCGGAGTCGGCGTCGACGACGGTCAGCCTCGAGACCAGCGGGCTGCTCTTGAGGCTGCGCGCATGCAGGGCGCCGATCCTCCCCGTTCCCACCAAGCCGACGTGCACCGGTACTCCTCCACATCAATCGACCCGTGATGCGACCCGAAACTGGGAACGTTCCCACGGGAACGTTCCCGCAAGTATAATCCGCGCGGGACAGGTGTCAAGACCGAAGGAGAGGACCCGCGCCGTGGCCGCCGAGCCATCACGTCCGGCGACGATCATCGACGTCGCAGGCAGGGCCGGCGTATCGAAATCCGTCGTCTCGCGCGTGATGCGCGGCGAGACCGCGGTGAGCCAGGCAAGCCGGGAGGCAGTCGTGGCGGCGGCCGAAGAGCTGGGCTACCGCGCGAACGCCGTCGCGCGAAGCCTGGTCCAGCGTCGCTCATACAACGTCGGCGTCATGGTCTCGGACCTGCACAACATCTTCTTTGCCGAGGTCCTGGACGGTCTCTATGCCGCGGCCGCCGAACGTGGGTACCGGACTCTGATCACGACCGGCAATCGAGACCCGCTCGCCGAGGAGCGCGCTCTGGAGCAGCTGCTCGAGCTGCGCGCCGACGGCATCGTGCTGGCGGGAGCGCGGCTGGCAGCAGAAGTGGTTGGTGCGGCGGCGCGGTCGGTGCCGATCGCGCTCGTGGGCAGCGACCTCCGGCTGCCAGAGGTGGACGTGGTGGTGGATGACGACTTCCGAGGGGCGGAGCTGGCCGTCGAGCACCTGGCTGGGTTGGGCCACCAGGACATCGCGCTGATCGACGGCGGTGAAGGCGCAGGCGCAGCGGAGCGTCGCGGCGGCTACCGCGCTGCGATGGCCAAGGCCGGCCTCGCCAGTCACGTTCGGATCGAGCCGGGAGACTTCACCGAGGGCGGCGGCTACGAGGGTGCGCGCAAGCTGCTGAAAGGCTCGCGGCGGCCGACCGCGATCTTCGCCAGCAATGATCAGTCAGCGGTCGGAGCGCTGAACGCGATCAACGAGGCCGGCATGAGGGTGCCCCAGGATGTCTCGCTGATGGGCTACGACAACACTGCGCTCGCGGCCCTGCGGCACATCTCGCTCACCACGATTCACCAGCCGCGCAACCAGATCGGCGAGATGGCGATGAGAGCGGTGGTCCGCCGGATCGAACACCCGGGATCGCCGGCCCGCCGGCATGTGCTGGCGCCAAAGCTGATCGTTCGGGACACGACTGCCCGGCCTGCATGAGTGCGCTGCGCGCGGCGCGCTAGCGAAGCGGCGCGGCCAGGTTGGGCCTCCGCTCCACCATCACCGCGGCAACCAAGGCAGCCAGCACCGCGGCGACCGCGTACGTGTAGAACGCCGCCTGGATCCCGGCCAGCGACCAGGCCAACCCGCCAATGATCGGGCCGATCGTGATGCCCACGTTTTCGAACTCTCCGAATAAGCTCATGTAAAACGCGTGCCTGCGGCGTGGCATCGACTCGGCGAGCCAGGCCGTTGCGGCCGGCCAGATGAGCGCCGCTCCGAACGCGCGCAAGGCGGCGCCGGCGATGACCTGGGCGAAGCTGCCGGAGGTCGCGTACACGGCAAAGCCAACCGCCGACACGATGCCGCCGGCGATCATCGTGGGGCGTCGCCCCCAGCGGTCTGACGCGTTGCCACCGGGAACCAGCAGCACGCCTCCGATCAACCCGACCGCCAGCATCGCCGTCCCGGCGCTCGCAGCCGAGAGGTTGAGGTGGGTCGTGACCAGGAGCGGCAGCAAAGCGAGCTCGCCGCCGACCCCGACCTGGATCAGCAGCACCATGGACGCGGTCACCGCGAGAACACGCACCACGCCACCGCCCGCGCGCGATTCGTCCATCCTCGCCTGGTCGTCTGCCGTCCACTGGTCGCCATGCTGGACCCGCGAGTAGCCCTTGAAGACCAGGACCATCAACAGCGCTGAGAGCACGGGAAGGATGGCGGCGGCGAGCATGACGCTGCGGATCGGGAAACGATCGATGAGCAGCCCGCCCGCGCCCGCGCCGAGCGCCTCGGAGATGACCCACTGCGCGGCCAGCAAAGCCAGGCCCGTCGCGCGGAGCCGGCTGTGAAGCGCGGTCCCAACGTACGAGCGCGCGATGGGTCCGACCGCCACCATCATCCCGGACGCGACCAGGTAACCGATCGCGATCAAGAAGATGGAGTCGACGCGAGCGAGCAGCACGATGCAGCCTGCATACAAAAGCTGCGACGCGATGAGTGGACCTCTGTACCCGACGCGATCCGCGAGGATGCCCCAGAACCACTCGAAGGCGAGCATCCCGAAGCCGTACATCGAAAGCGTCAGCCCGATCTCGTTCGGTGTCGCGCGAAGTTGGTGCAGCTCGAGGGGAAGGGAGATCTGAAGCAGCCCCGTCGCCAGCGTGGCGAAGGCGAGCGCGCCGATCAAGGCGCCGCTTCTGCTTCGTATGAGTGGCTCAGTGATGGGGTCAGTAATGGCCGGCATACGATAGGGCACATCTCCCAGCCACCTGAGCGGCCCGCACGGTCAGGTATCCCGGCATGATCCACGGGTTCATGAGCTGTCTGGGCTGGATCGATGCGGCGAGGTCTGCTGTCGATGAATGCGCGTATGCGCTTCACAATGCGATGGCGACACAATTGCCGCGTAGTGAGGGAACGAGTTAGCGGACCACGCATCGGCGTCGTGACCGAAGCCTTGGCGAGCCGTCCGCTCGTCGAGGTCATGGACTGGCTGGTGGCCGAAGCTCCTCTAGTCACGGAGCTCGAGATCGGCACCGGCGGCTACGCGCCGACCACGCATTGCGACACGCCGCACCTGATCAAAGACGCCGGGGCGCGGAAAGCGTGGCTGGGCGAAATCACGAGCCGCGGACTGAGGATCGGAGCGCTCAACGTCTGGGGCAATCCGCTTCATCCCGACGAGACGGTCGCAAGAAAGCACAACTCCGACCTGCGCGACACGATCCGTCTCGCCGCCCAGCTCGGCGTCGATCGCATCGTCGCGCTCGCCGGCTGCCCACCCGGCGCGCCCGGCGACCGAACGCCACACTTCGCCGGCGGAGGCTGGCTGCCCTACCTCGAAGGAATCCACGATTTGCAATGGGAGTCGTGGGTCGAGCCTTACTGGTCGGGCATCGCGGAATTCGCCGCTGAGGAGCATCCCCAGCTGCTGATCTGTCTCGAGCTTCACCCGGGCACCGCCGTGTACAACGTCGAAACGTTCAACAGGGTCGCGGGCCTGGGCGACGCGATCGCGGCCAACGTCGACCCGAGCCATTTCTTCTGGATGGGCATGGATCCGCTTGCCGTCGTGGCAGAGCTAGGCGACCGCGCCGGGCACTGCCATGGCAAAGACGTCGTGTTCTCAAAGGACAACCTCGCCCTCAACGGGCTCCTGGACCGGCGCTGGCCGCGGCCTCCTGAGGCGATGCCCTGGAACTTCGCCGTCGTGGGGCGGGGCAAGGACCAGGCCTGGTGGAACACCTTCGTCACCGAGCTGGTCGCCCGAGGCCGCGTCCGGACCCTTGCGATCGAGCACGAGGACCCGTTCGTCGCGCCCGAAGACGGGATCAGCGAGGCGGCGGCCGTCCTCTCGATCGCTCTCGGGGGCAGTTGACACTGCAAAGCCTTTCCTATACGTTCCGTGGAACGTTCCAACGTATTCAAGCAGCGGGGTGGTGATGACCAGGCGACTGAGGGTGGGGGTCATCGGGTGCGGCCTGGTCGCACAGGTCATGCACCTTCACTACCTGCGCGAGCTGGCGGATCGATTCGAGATCGCCGCGATCTGCGACCTCTCCGACGAAGTCCGCACCGCGATGGCCCGGGAATACGCCGTCCCGGAGCAATTCGCCACCTGGCAGGAGCTCGTGGTCAGGCCGCTCGACGCGGTGCTCGTCTTGACCTCCGGCAGCCACGCGCCGATCGCCATCGCCGCGGCCAGGGCCGGGATGCATGTGCTGGTGGAAAAACCGATGTGCTTCTCAGTCGCCGAGGGCCGCGCGATGATCGAGGCTGCCGATGCGGCCGGCGTCACGCTGATGGTGGCCTATAACAAGCGCTACGACCCCGCCTTTCTGCGTCTGGTCGATGAGTCGCGCACGCTGCTCGACCTGAGGCTGATCCAGATCACGACACTCGAGTCGCCTCTCGAGCCTTACGTCCAGCATTACAACCTGCAGCGCGGCGCTCCGCTCCCCGCCGATCTCGCGCAATCACTCAAACACGACGACGAGGCGCGCATCAACGCCGCGGTCCCTGACGCGGATCCCCTTTCGCGGTGGGCGTACCGCATGGTGCTCCTGGACAGCCTGGTCCACGAGCTCAACGCGATGCGCGGAGTCATGGGAGAGCCGGAACGCCTGGAGTTCGCCGACATCCGCGAGACGGGGCTCACCGCGATCTTCAAGTACGGCCGCACCCACTGCATCCTCGCGTGGGTCGACCTGCCGGGCATCGCTCGCTACTCGATGGAGTTCGCGTTCCACTCCCCCACCCGGCGCCTGACGCTTTCTTTTCCATCGCCTTTTCTGCGCAGCATGCCGACGCTGCTCGTTTCCGAGGACGGGGTGGCGAAGTCTCCGCGCTCCTGGCGAACCGAGGAGGTCACGTCCTATCGGGAGAGCTTCAAAGAAGAGCTCATCCATTTCCACGACTGCATCACCTCCGGTCGCGCCCCCGTCACGTCCGGGCGGGATTCGCTCCATGACATCGCGTTGTGCGAAGCCGTGGTCGCCGTCCATCGCAGCCGCGCGCCTCGAGACCATCCTTCAGAGCCCGCGATGGCCCCCGCGACGACTTGATGAAGCGGGCCGGAAAGATTGTCGTCGCCAACGCACCTGTCAGCTACGGCGCCTTCGAGCTGACCGTCGGGATCCTGCCCGACGTGCCCGAGGGCGCCGCGGTCCTCGACGAGGTCGCGGCTGCCGGGTACGCAGGCATCGACCTGGGCCCCCTCGGTTACTTCGGATACGGCGAGGAGCTGGCGGAGAACCTTGCCCGGCGGCGCCTGGCGCTGGCGGGCGGCTTCTTCGAGCTCCCGTTCAGCGACCCGACGAAGATGCCGGCGGTCGTCGGTGAGCTCGACGCCCTGCTGGACGTTTTCGACGCGGTCAGCGTCAACGGCGACGGGTTGAAGCCGCGACCGACCCTGGCCGACGCCGGCAGCGATCTCCGCCGGTCGCGGCCGGGCCAGGCCGCCCGAGACCGGTCGCTAGGTTTCGACACCGAGGGGTGGAAGCATTTCGGGCACGGCGTCGAGATGGCGGTGGCGCGCTGCCGCGACCGCGGCTACGAACCGACCTTTCACCACGAGACCGGGACGCATGTCGAGGCTCCGTGGGAGATCGAGAAGGTCCTGGAGCTGACCTCGATCGGCCTCTGCCTCGACACCGGCCACCTCCTCCTTGGCGGCGGCGACCCCGTCAAGGCGATGGAGGACTGGGGCGAGCGGATCAACCACGTCCACCTCAAAGACGCTCGCAAGGCGGTCGTCGAGCAGATCGTCAAAGAGGCCGCGCCGGTCGCGGAGATATGGCGGCGCAAGGCCTTTTGCCGGCTGGGCGAGGGTGACCTCGACGTCGACGGCGTGCTCGAGCGCCTCGGGCGATATTCAGGATGGCTCGTGGTCGAGCAGGACGTGCTTCCGGATTCCGGCGGCAAGCCCGCCGCCGACCAGCGGGCCAACCGCGAATACCTGGCCGCCCGGGGGTTCTAGAGAAAACCTTTGGCAGTCTTCAACCTCGGCCTTGCCGGCGCCGGCCGGATGGGCAGGAACCACCTGCGCGCGCTGGCCGATTCCGCCACGGTGCGCGTCACCGCGATCACCGAACCCATGGAACCGGCGCGAGCTTCGCTTCCACGGATGGACGCTGCGGTCTACGCCAACCTCGATTCGATGCTCGCGGCGGGTGGGCTCGATGCGGTGCTTGTGTGCGTGCCGAGCGACTTCCACCTCGAAACCATCAAGCGCCTGGTCTCGGCCGGGATGCCCATCCTGTGCGAGAAGCCGGTCGGCGTCACTGCGGTCGAAGCTCGCGAGGCGGCCGACCTGACGACCCGCGCCGGCCTGCCGTTCCAGATCGGCTTCTGGCGGAGGTTCGTGCCCTCACTCAAGCGGCTTCGCGACCGCATCACGACGGGCGAACTCGGCGAGATCTACCTCGTCGCCTGCTACCAGTGGGACGAGAAACCGCCGGCGGCGTATTTCCGCACGCACAGCGGCGGCATCTTCGTCGACATGGGGGTCCACGAGTTCGATCAGACGCGCTGGCTCACCGGTCAGGAGTTCGGCAAGATCAGCTCGCTTTTTTGCGGAGTCGCGGCCGAGCCTTGGCCCGGCGACTCCGAAAGCGCGCAGGCCATCGCCGAGCTCTCGGGAGGCACCACCGCTCTTGTCTCGCTTGGCCGGCGGTTTCCTCTCGGTGACGTGTGCAAGGTGGAGGTGTTCGGCACCAGGGACGCGGACGAGTCCAGGTTCCTCTGGCCGCCGACCCAGGATGAAAGTTTTTTCGGTGCCCTGCGGCTCCAGGCCGAAAGCTTTGCCCGGCACGTGGGCGGCGCACCGCGGGAAGGTGCGGGCGGAGACGACGCAGCCGCCGCACTCGAGGCCGCCGAGCGCGCGGCCGCCGCCGGGCGCGCGCAGGGCGCTCCTACGAGGTGACCGAGTAGATGGGGACACCCGAGGTTGGGATCGGCATGGCCGGCTACGGGATGATGGGCAAGGCTCACTCTTACGCGTACACCGTCGCACCCGTGATGCGCTCGCTGCCCTACCGGCCCAGGTTGCGTGCGATCAGCGGAAGAGACAAGGAGAAGGTGTCGCAGGCCGCCGCTGCATACGGCTTTGAAAGCTGGACCGACGACTGGCAGGAGCTGGTCGGGCGGCCCGACGTCGACATCGTCGACATCTGCACCCCGCCCGGCACGCACGCGGAGATTGCGGCCGCAGCGGCCGCGGCCGGCAAGGCGGTGATCTGCGAGAAGCCGCTGGCGGCGACGTACACGCAGGCGGCGTCGGCTCTCGGCGCTGTGCGCAAGGCCGGGGTGCTGAATGCGGTCGGCTTCAACTACCGGCGGCTGCCTGCCGTCTCGCTGATGAAGCGGATGGTGGAGGAGGGCGCGGTCGGCACGGTGCGCCTGGTGCGGGCGACCTGGCTTTCGGACGAGTTCGTCGACCCGTCAATACCTTTTGACTGGCGCTTCGACCGCTCTATGGGCGGAACCACGATCGCGGATCTCGGCAGCCACCTCATCGACATGGCGACCTGGATGGCCGGCGGCATCGCTGAAGTTTCAGGCCAGTCGGAAACGTTCGTCCGCGAAAGATCACAGCGGCCTGTGACGGTCGACGACGCCTCGTCGGCCCTCGTGCGCTTTGAGACGGGTGCGCGCGGAGTGTTCGAGATGGCCCGAACCGCAGTGCGCCGTCCGTGTGACTTCACGATCGAGATCAACGGGTCGAGCGGCACGCTCGTCTTCGAGTACGCCCGGCTCAACGAGCTGCTCTACGGCGAAGGCGGCGACGACCCCGCGCTTTACGGCATGAGACGGATCCGGGCCGAGCACGAGACGCACCCTTACGCCCGAAACTGGTGGCCAATCGGTCAGGGCGTGGGTTACGGCGCCAGCTTCGTCAACCACCTCGGGGACCTGCTCGACCGGTGGCCGGATGGACCCTGGGAGCCAGACTTTGCGCAGGGCGCCATGGTCCAGGCGGTGTGTGACGCGATCGAACGCTCGGCCGCGGAGCGACGCTGGGTCGAGGTTGTAGAGGTGACAGCGTCGGACGCCGCAGCTACGAAATGAGATTCGACATCCCCGCATCGCCATACTTCCGACCACTTTCGCTCGTGACAGTCTTCAATCGCCGGCGCTCTGATCTGCCCGCAGCGCTGCGACCGCCCACCGGCGACGGCGCTTTCGGTGAGAGGACGCTCCGAGGGATCCCGTTCTCGTTCGGCCCCGCCGGCGACATGAATGTTCTCGTTCTCGATTCCGATACCGTGCGCGTCAATCTTCCAGAGCTAACCGCGACGTACTGCATCTTCGTGCACGCGGTAGCGGACACTCCCACCGACTATCTGAACGAGTTTGCCGACTCTGCGGTCGACGGAAATACGATCGGCGGGCTGGTGTCCGAGTACTCATTTCAGTACACCGACGGATCAAGCGCCGTATTGCCGATAATTCGGCGATTTGCGACCCAACAAAGCCGGATTGGCGTGGGGGCCAGTCCCTTCGCAGCGGTTCCGGCAAGGGATGATCAAGTGGTCCGTTCCATCTCGGAGGACCTTGCGGTCACCGGCTTCTCGACTCACGGATACTTCGACGGACTGGTCCGTCATGAGTCCGGCCGCGACGCCGCCATGAGAGTTGCGTTTCCCGCCGAGATGCTCTGGATTTACGCCCTCCCAAACCCGCATCCCGACCGACCCCTGGCGGCTCTGGAGCTCAGGCCTTGTGATGAAATCTCCGCCGTTTACGCGGCGACGCTGACCACTGTCAGTGAGCATCCGCTTCGCGCGGGAACCAGGCGCAAGGTGCTGCTGCAGCTTCCGACCAGCGGGCGACTCAATGCAGCCGGAGAGCTTGACGACGTGGCGATCGACCTCGGAGTGGTCATCTCTGCGCGTGCAGCCCGCAAGTACGACATCCGTCAGTGGTTGGGTTCGGGGCCATTTGTCAAGCCGCAGCGCTCTAAGACATCTGTGGTGGTTGAGTTTGCCGCTCATCCCCTAGCAAAACTCTTCGTGGCAGACGGAGACAATCCGACGCTGGTCTACGACCCGAGCGGACCGGGCGACGACATCGAACTACTTCCAGCCTCAGACCGGCCGGTGCGAGTGCGGATAATCGAAATGAAGACGGGCGCCCCCGCGCCTGTCCGATTGCATTTTCACGGCCCAGCCGGTGAGTACCTTCCGCCGCGGGGGCATCAGCGCAAGGTGAATTCGGCTTTGTTCGAAGACAGCTT
>DASQAU010000191.1:0-3507 GCA_035635595.1 Candidatus Eiseniibacteriota bacterium | reverse complement strand
AGGGCGACCCAGCGTCCAAGCTCGGGACCCTCAACTTCGACCGCCTCTATCCGCTCGGAGGACCTGTCTACGTGAAAGGGGCTGAACCGGGTGACGCGCTCGAGGTCGAGATCCTGGAGCTCAAGCCGGGATCCTGGGGTTGGACAGCCCTTCTTCCAGGACTTGGCCTCCTGGCGTCTGACTTCCCCGAGCCGTACGTCCGCTATTTCGACCTTGGCGATCGCAAGTCAGCGGAGTTGCGTCACGACATCCACATCCCGTTGGCGCCGTTCTGCGGGACGATGGGCGTCGCCACAGACGAGCCCGGCCCGCACGATGTCCTTCCTCCCACCAAGGGCGCGGGCAACATCGACACCCGCCATCTGACCGCCGGAACGAAGCTCTACCTGCCCGTTTTCGTACCCGGCGCGCTCTTCTCCGCCGGCGACTGCCACGGCGCGCAGGGAGACGGCGAGGTCTGCGTTACCGGGATCGAATGCCCGATGACGTTCTCACTCCGGTTTGGAGTGGTCAAGGGCGCGTCCTTGCGCCCCTGGAGCTACCACTTCGTCACCCCCGCGGCGCCTCTGCAGCCGCGCAGCGACGCGAGCGGCTACCACGCGGTCGGCGCCCTGGGCCCCGACCTGATGGAGAACGCCCGCAATTCCGTGCGCGACACCATCTCCTGGCTGCAGGCCGATCATGGGTTGAGCCGCGAGGACGCGTACGTCCTGTGCAGCCTGGCCGGCGACCTCAGGATCAGCCAGATCGTCGACCAGCCCAACTTTGGCGTCTCCTTCTACCTACCGCTGAGCGTCTTCAACTAGGCAAGCGCGTCCAGGAAGGCTTCGGGAGCATCTCCCCTTCAGGGGGCAGCGAGCCACGCACCGTCCGGCATACTGACCGACTGGTGTTCGCAGGGTGAGTACCACACAACTCGGGCGCTATCCGATCGAAGCCGAGCTCGGGCGCGGCGCGATGGGCGTCGTCTATCGATCGACGCATCCACGCCTCGAGATCCCGGTTGCGATCAAGGTCCTGGCCGAGCAGTACTCCAGCGATCAGAACTTCCGGCAGCGCTTCCACCGCGAGGCGGCCACTGTCGCAGCCCTAAACCACCCGGGCATCGTTCGCGTCTACGACTTCGACGAGGACGGCCCCGTCCTGTTCATCGTCATGGAGTGGGTCGAGGGCCGCTCGATGCGGTCGTGGCTCGACGAATACGGACGCTTCAGCGTCGACGTGTCGGTCGACCTGATCCAGCAGCTCCTCTCTGCGGTCGGCGTCGCGCATGACTACTCGGTCGTCCATCGCGACCTGAAGCCCGACAACATCCTCATCTCCAATCGCGGGAAGACGAAGATCCTCGACTTCGGCATCTCCAAGCTCGTCGACGACAAGCACCGGCTGACGGCGACCGGGAGCATGGTCGGCACGCCGGCCTATATGGCGCCGGAGCAGGTGAAGGGTGAGGCGGTCGACGCCACGTCCGACATCTACTCGCTCGGCATGATCCTTTACGAGCTGCTGCACGGCGAACCGCCCTTCACGGGCCCGCTGCCGGCGGTGCTCCATTCGCAGGTGTTCGACAGGCCGCGCGCGTCGACAGCCATCCCCTCGCCGATCATGGAGATCATCTGGAAGGCGACGGCGAAAGAACGCAGCCAGCGTTTCCAGAGCTGCGAGGAGTTCTCCGGGGCATTCCACTACATGCCGAAGCCAGGGGTGGCCCATGCACCGGCCGAAGCGATCTCGAACGAAATCACCGTCACCGACGAGGAAGAGGAACGTCACGAACACCGCGAGCCCCTTCCGGCGCGGACCGACGGCCACAAGCCCGCCGGCGTTTGCACCTACAGCGACTGCCAGGAGCGCCGCGGCTGGGCGTGCGCTTACAAAGACCTGACCGGCCGCGAGTGCAAGAGCTGGTGGTGCCGCCGGCACATCCAGTTCATCGAGCGGACGCCTTTCTGCCCGCGACATGCAAGCGTGATCCGCGCCCTGGCGCCAACGGCAAACACGATCTTCGAGATCAAGAACCGGCCTGCCGTCGACGACCGGGCCCTGCCTCTGGCCGCGCTCGTTGCCGAGGACATCGACAAGGACGTGACCGAGCTGGTTCGGCGGCGCTACCAGAACCGCAAGGACGTGACGCTCGCGCGCGACCGCACGGTCCGCCAGACCTGGTCCGGGCGCAACGAGGTGGCCTGGGAGCGCAGCTGGGCCGCGCTCAAGAGCCAGGGATACCTGGTGCGCATCGCCGTACGCGTCTCCACCGACGAGCCGGACACGGTGCAGCTGCTCATCGGAAACACGGTGGTCTTCAAAGAGGTCCCTGACTGGATCAGCCGCCGCCGCGAGGGCGAGCCGCCCGACCACGCTGACCGCGCACGTTTCGGCAAGAAGCTGTTCGGAGCGATCCTCGAGCACGTCGACGAGCCCCAGCCGGTGCCATCGACCGTCCCATCAGCGAGCCACGAGATCGAGCCTCCTCCACCGCCCGAGATCAACCGCACGCTGATCGAGGGCATGATCCTGCGGCTGGCTTCGGCCACGACGCGGATCACCGGCTATGAGATGGCCGACCTGCTCGCGCTTCCCTTCTCCGCGGTCGAGCCGAGCTTGAAGTCTCTGACCACGTCGAACCTCCTCGACGCGCTCGGCCTTGCGGCTGAGCAGGGTCCGTGGCTCGGCCGGCCCCTTCCTGAGCGCATGGCCTACGCGATCACCAGGCAGGGACGCGTGCGCAGCGACCAGATCGGCGATTCGAGCACTCGATACGCTGGGCCCGCGCCCGTCTCGTTGCAGGAGTACCGCGCCGTGCTCGCCGAGGCCGCAAAGCCGGGCACGCTCGACCTCGTCAAGGTCAACCTCGCCCTCAGTGGGATCGAGCTCGCGCCCGGGGTCACAGAAGCGGTTCGGGCAGCAGTGAACTCCCGGTCGTCCATCTTCATCTATGGCGCGCCCGGCAACGGCAAGACCACGCTGGCCAGGCGCATCCCAAGCCTGCTCGGCGGTCCGATCGTGATTCCGGTCGCCCTCGACATCGGCGGTGGTGAGGTGATGACGATCTTCGACGGCTCGGTCCACAGGCTCGAGACCAACCAGCCCGCCGACCGCCGCTGGCGGCGCGTGGCGCGGCCGCTGGTGCAGGTCGGCGGCGAGTTCCAGCTCGAGATGTTCGACCCGACGTGGGAGGACGGCAGCCGGACTTACGGGGCGCCGCTGCAGGTGAAAGCCAACGGCGGGGTCCTTCTCATCGACGACCTTGGCCGCCAGCGCGTGTCACCAAAGCAGATCCTCGACCGGCTGCTCGTGCCCCTCGAGCAGGACACCGACTACATGAACCTCTCGGCCACCGGACGAAAGGTCGAGGTGCCTTTCCAGGCCCAGCTCGCGCTCTCGACCAACCTCAGGCCGGCCGAGCTGCTCGACGAGGCCTACTTGCGCCGGCTTTCCTACAAGGTCCTGATGCCTGACCCGACCTGGGACATGTGGACCCGGATCTTTGAGCGTGAACGCCAGCGG
>DASQAU010000190.1:0-11144 GCA_035635595.1 Candidatus Eiseniibacteriota bacterium | reverse complement strand
GGGTCGTTGACGTCCGCCGCAAGGTCGGGACGTTCGACCATCTCCGCGAAAAGCAGGGTCCAGGCCCGCGGCACGACCTCCCGGATGGCGTAACCGCCGCCTCCGAGCGCAAGCCATCGCCCGTCGCACAGCTCATGCGCGAGCTCGTGGAAGACCTGTCCCACGCGGGGCCATATCCGTGTCGTAGCCGCCAGGTGAGCCAGCGGATCGAGGTAATGGGTGTCGCAGCCGTCCTGGGTCACGAGCATGGTCGGCTTGAACCTGCGGAGCAGCGCCGGCACAACCTTCTCGAAGCCCTCGAGCCACGGCTCGTCCCAGGCGAAGGGCAGGAAAGGGAGGTTGGCGGCGTAGCCGCGGCCAGGCCCGACCCCGCAGTCCTGCGGAAACCCTGTGCCGGGAAACAGAAAGCGCCCACTCTCGTGAAGGCTGATGGTGAGCACGTCCGGGTCGCTCTTGAACACTCCCTCTACGCCATCGCCGTGGTGCACGTCGACGTCGACATAAGCGACCCGGTGTCCCTGGTCCTTAAGCCACTTGCATGCCACGGCAGGGTCGTCGTACGTGCAGAAACCGGAGGCTCGATCGCGATGGGCGTGGTGCAGCCCGCCCGAAGGGCTGAAGGCGTGGAGCGCGGCGCCGCTCTCGATCGCCTGGGCGCCGACGAGGCTTGCGCCCACCACCAGCGAGGTCCCTTCATGGAGCTCGTCAGAGATCGGATTGTCGGGCGATCCGAAGCCGGCGGCCTCGATCTCGTCGCGCGAGACCTGTCCGCGCTGCTGGGGATCGCTGAGCTTGCGGACCAGCTCCACATAGTGAGGGGAGTGGACGAGCTCGAGCTCTTTGATGGTCGCGCGTCGAGGTGGAAGCAGGTGACAGTGCTCGATCAGACCGGTCGAGCGGATGAGGTCCATCGCGAGCTTGACCCGGATCGGCTGGAGCGGATGCTGATCCGACAGGTGATGTTTCATGAGCTCGTCTCCGTAGACGAGCGCGACCGGTCCGGGCACCGCCACTTACCCTAACAACCTGTTGAACCAGCAAGGCTTGTTCGAGTCCGTGCCGAACTTTTCGGAGGGCAGGCGGCGCGATGTGATCGCGGCGATAGCGGGCGCGCATACAGGGACGCACGTCCTGGACGTCGACCCCGATCACGACCATCACCGGGTGGTCATCTCGATGGCTGCGCAAAGGTCGACGTTGCTCGATGGGGTGATGGCGGCTGTCGGCGCCGCGGTCGAGCACATCGACATGCGCGAGCACGCCGGGGTGCACCCGCGTGTTGGCGCTGCCGATGTGGTGCCGTTTGTGCCTCTAGGGCAGAGCACCCTGGCCGACGCTCGGGAGCTGGCGCGCGAGGCGGGCGAGCGCATCTGGAGCGAGCTCAAGGTGCCCGTTTACTTCTACGGCGAGAACCGATCGCTGGCCGACATCCGGGCCGGGCGCGCCCAGCCAGACCTCGGCGGCCCCGGCCTCCACCCCACCGCCGGCGCAGTGTCCGTCGGCGCTCGCCTGGCGCTGGTGGCTTTCAACGTGCTGCTGCCGGACACGGACCTCACCACCGCACAAGCGATCGCTCGCTCGCTGCGCGAATCGCAAGCCGGCGTGCCCGGAGTTCAGGCGCTCGTGTTCCAGCTTTCTGGAGGGCGCGTGCAGCTGTCGATGAACCTGTTCCGTGTCGATCAGACCCCGCCTGCGGCCGTGGTCGCGGAGCTCGTCCGCCGCGGAGTCAATGTTGGAGAGCAGCAGCTGGTCGGGCTGTGTCCGGCGATCGCCGCCAACGAGGTCGCGGCGGGCCGCCTGCTTGAGGCTCGGCTGGCCGCCGCGGCTGCACGCGCCGGCGCCGTGAAATGCCGCCTATTCGGAGACGAGGAACACCTCGCGCTTGCGGTGCGGCTGGAGCGCGAAGCGGATGGACTGGCGGCGCTCGGCGTCGATCAGCAAGAGATGCTCGCCGGGGGGGAGCGCGCAGCCGCGCTGGTGCCCGTGCTTCGGGCGGCGAAGGTGCTGGACGGGGAGCTCGAGGCCATGTTGGGCGCCGCCGCCCGTGGGCTGCGCGCTGCGGTCAGTCCGGCGACGGAGAGGGCGTACACGGCGCGCGTCGCCGCCCTGGACGAACGGCTGGCCTAGACGGCGCTCCCGGTCACATCGATGCCGACAGTGCACGCGCCGCCGTTGATCTCGACCTTATAAGCGTCCGTCGCGCCCTCATAGCCGGCCGACTGCCAGCTCCGGCTCCCGATGCCTCTGTGCTGCTGGCCGTCAGCCTCGAGGTTCACGGCCCCGCCCGAAACCGTGACCGACGCCGCGGCGCCGGCCGGGCGATGAAGGTGAACTGTGAGCGCGCCTCCGTTGACGGTGATAGGGACGATGCCGGACGGCTTCCCGAGCGTGATGTCCTCGCGGCTTGCACCGGTGTTGAGCTCGATCGAGCGCACGTTGACGTGGGCGAGCTGGAACGTGTCGGTGGCTGCCCCGCTGTTGCCGACGATGCTCCACGGTAAGGTCGGATTCAGGTGGATGTCCAGGATGAAGCTGCGGCTCCGGAACACACCAAATGAGGTGCTGCCCTGCGAGATCTCCAGCCTGCCCGTTGAGCGGTTGAGAGTGATGCCCGGTTTCGGACCCGAATACTCGATATGCGCCGTGTAGAGCTCGCCCTCGCCGGCGGCGCCGTCGACCGAGATACGCGCAGAGCCGACGTCAACTTCGAGCGACGCATGATCGAGCGTCCCCACCTTCTCAGACGAGTCGACTGCGTGGGTCGCCGCGGGGTTGGGAGCGAGTCCGACATACGCGATCGCTCCTCCGGCTGCGATGAGGACAATGAGCACGGCCGCCACGTCTCCCGGCCTCCCCGGCAACGTTCGGCGGGCGAGGAGCTCGAGCCCGATCACGACCAGGATCAGCGGCCACAGGTCCACGAGCAGGCTCAACCGGTCGGTCGTGATCAGGCCCAGGTTCACGAGCAACGCAACGATGCCGACCAGGATCAGCACCGCCGGCCAGAAGTAAGTGCGGTAGTTACGCTTCGGTGTCAGGGTGCTCACGGCCGGGTGCGACGGAATATCAGCCAGACGCCGATCCCGATGAGCACGACGGGCCAGACGATGTCCGGTCGAAGCCAGCCGAGCAGGCCGAGGTTGTTGAGCAGGAAGTAGACGCCCAAGAGGACGAGGACGACCGGCCAGAAATACTCGCGCCTCCAGTACCCCACGCCCGGGATTCTAGAAGGGTCGGGCTAAACGGGGGCGACCACCTCGAAGAGCTTCGGGCGCTCCTTGCGCGCCGCCTCGACGAGCTCCGGCCCGGCGACCGTCGCCTGCACCGCATCAGCCACGGCGAGATAGGTCCTGGCGACGCGCCGCAGGTCGCCGGCCGAAACCTGGAGCAGGCGTTGCTTGAAGCGCTCGCGCTCCTCGCGTGTGAAGCCGGTGATCCGGTTGGTGGCCTCGCGCCGGCCCTTGATGTCGGGCGACTCGAGGGGATCGACATCGCCGCACGCACCGAGGATCGCCTCCTTGAGCGCCTCGGCGTCGATCTCGCCGTCGGTGACCCACTTCACCGCCTGGTCGTACGTGTCGTAGGTCCGAACGATGTTGGGGTCGCGATACGAGCCGAAGTAGAAGGTGCCGCTCCCGATTCCGGCCTGCGCATAGCCCCCATAAGCTCCGCCCTTCTCCCTCAGCTCCCGGTGCAGAAACGTGTCCCGCAGATAGTTGGCCAGCACGAGCAGGGCCGGGGAATCCGGATGCGTGTACCTGACCGTCTTGAAGATGCGGACGTTGAACGCCACAGGTACGGGTGCGGTTCTGGCCTCAGGCGCAAACTCGAGCGGCTTCGGTTTTTCGGGCTGGCGGCGGTCGTCCCCGGCCGGTAGCACTTCTGCCAGCTCGGCGAGCAGGGCCTGCAAGGGCTGGATCATCGCCTCCTCGCAGGTCACGACGATTCGGATGGCGCCCGAGCGAAACAGGCGCGTCCGGATCGCGTCGAGCTTGCTGATGATGTCTCGGAGCTCGTCCTCGTCGAGGCGAGCAAGGCGCCGCACGGAGTGGAGCATGCCGATGCCCTGGAGCTGATCGTTGATCGCTCCTTCCGACGTGAGCTTCGAGTGCGCGCGAAGAATGGCGAACTGGAAGCCAAGCCCTGAAATGGAGCTCTCGAGGCGGGTTGCCATCTCGGCGATGATCTCTTTCAGGCGGGCCGGGTCGATCTCGAGGCGGGCCACGAGGTCGGTCAGCAGCTCGACGAAGGGTTTGGCGTCGCGGTCGAGCGCGCGTCCCGAAAGCACGAAGGACTGAAGGTAGTCGTCCTGAGCGGCGAGCGACTGGACCTGGGCTGCGGCGCCGACGCCGCCGGTGACGGCCGCGATGCGCGACGCGACCTCCGCATAGTCCTGGCCCGCGGCGCCGCTCTGGGTGAGCGCCCGGCTGAACAGCGGCAGCAAGTCCTTCTCGTCAGGGGTCAGCACGGAAAAATCTGAGCGGATGTCGAGGTACGTCACGCCGTTGGTCGGCTGGGGGAAGAACTCGATTCTTGCGGCGCCGGCCGCAGTGTCACGGACAGGGATGTCTTCGAACTCCATCGGTATGTCGCTGAGCTCGAGGGTGGGAAGGGACGAAAGATCCGGCTTCGCCTCCTGCTCGGCCTTCAGCCGCAGAGCCTCCGCTACGAGGCGAGCCTTGTCCGAATCGTCGAGTCCGGCCTCGACGGCGGCAAGCCGGTCGAGCTCCTTGAGTCGCTGCCGTTCCTCGAGCTCGGGGTCCGGCTCGATCTTCAGCAGGGCGCGATGCGGGTTGTCGAGCAGCTCGGTGCGGATCAAGCTCTCGAAGAACCGGCCTTCGGCACGTGCTCTCTCAAGCCGCTCGAGGTCGGCGTCGAAATTCAGCGCGGTGTACGGATCCCCGCCGTAGTAGTAGGACGGGAGGGACGAGAAAAGGATCTTGAGCGCGTAAGGAAATCCGGCGTTGGAACGCTCCCTTTTCTCGAACTCGAGGTGATGGATCGCGGCGTCAACCTGCGCCTTGTCCACTCCACCGGCTGCCAGCCGTTCCAGCGTGTCGAGCACGACCTGCTGCACTCTCTCTGCGTCTTCAGAGGCGATGTCCTTCAAGCCTGCGCCGAAGACGCTCTCTCGGTAGTCGTCCTGGAGGCCGCTTCCATCGGCCATGGCTGTGCCCAGCTTTGAATCGATCAGCGCTTTGCGCAGCGGTGACCCTGCGTTGCCGAGCAGCACCTCGGACAGCACCTTCATCGCCAGCAGCCGGAACGAATCGCCGGTGGGCACCGTCACCCAGCCGACGAGCGCCTGCGATTTGCGGGTGACATCCTCGCCTGGCGTGACCGGATATGGCTCAGAAGCTGTGATCGGCCTGGGGAAGCGCTTCACGTCGGGGATTGAGGCATCGACCTCGAGACGCTGGAAGCGCAAAAGCACGTTCCGCTCGATCACCTCGAGGGTCCGCTCGAGGGACTGGTCGCCGTACGTGTAGAAGTACGCGTTGCTCGGGTGGTAGTGCAGAGCGTGGAACTGGCGGAGCTGCTCCCAGGTGAGGTCCGGGATGTACTCCGGATCGCCACCCGAGACGTGGGCGTAGGTCAGGCCGGGGAACAGCGCGCGCCCGACGGCCCTCTGCACCGCGGCGGAAGGCGTCGCCAGCGCGCCCTTCATCTCGTTGAACACGACGCCCTTGTAGCGAAGGCCGCTGGTTGGATCGTTCAAGTCCTCGAACTCGAAGCGAACTCCTTCTTGCTTGAACGAGTCCTCCGACAGCCGCGGGAAGAACGAGGCGTCCAGGTAGACGTCGAGCAGGTTCATGAAGTCTTTCGCGTTCCGCGAGCTGAACAGGTACATCGTCCAGTCGGCGCTCGTGAAGGCGTTCATGAAGGTGGCCAGCGAGCGGCGCGTCATGCTGAAAAACGGGTCACGCACGGGGTAGCGCTGCGAGCCCGCGAGCACCACGTGCTCGAGGATGTGAGCGACTCCGGTGGAGTCCTTCGGCACGGTCGGAAAGAAAACCGCGAATGCGTTGTTGTCATCCTTGGCCTCGATGTGGATGTGCCGCGCACCCGTGCGGTCGTGTTCGAGCTCCAGGTACGCGCCTTCCAGGCGTTCGAGGGGTTCGCGGCGACGGATGGTATATCCGCCGACGGTTCCGAGGCTGGGGGATGCGGTCTTTGACACGTGAATCGTGCAGTCTAGGATGTGGAGAAAGATGCTGTTCACGCCGAACGAGCTCGAGTTCCTCAGGTCGCAGCGGATCGGACGTTTCGCCACCATCAGCCCGTCGGGGTGGCCTCATGTCATGCCGGTCATGTACTCGGTGGACGATGAGGGCGAGCTCGAGTTTGACGTCGACGGGGTGAAGCTGCGAAACATCCAGGCGGAGCCCCGAAGCGCGATGGTGGTCGACGCGATGGGACCCAAGCGCGGGGTGGCGATTCAGGGCCGCGCCAGGCTGATCGCTGCTGAGCGGGCGCGGCTGGACCCGGTTCGCAAATTCAGCTGGGGTCTTTGAAGAGCCGCCGGGCAGCGCTGCTGGGGCTTGCCCTGGCGTTGGTTCAAGTGGGATGCGGCGGCGCCTCGCCTATTCCGACGCCCAGCATCCGACCATCTGCGCCGGTATCCCCCTTCTTGTCGGCGGACTGGCCCCAGTACCACCGAGACAGCGCTCGCGCCGGAGTTGGACCCGCCTCACCGGCGCTCAGCTCTCCGTCGGTGGCGTGGACCGCCCCCCTGGACGGCGACGTTTACGCGTCGCCGCTGATCGTCGCCGGCCACGTGCTGGCGGCCACGGAGAACAACACCGTTTACTCCCTCGACCTTTTCACCGGGGCGGTCGTGTGGAAGATCCATCTCGGCGATCCGGTCGACGCTTCGTCGCTCCCGTGCGGAAACATCGGCCCGGTGACCGGGATCACTGGGACGCCGGCGGTCGACCCCGCCGCGGGACGCCTGTATGTCGTCGCGTTTCTTCGCACCCGGCATCACATGCTTTTCACGCTGAGACTTGTCGACGGAACCGTCGTCTCGCAGCAGGACGTCGACCCGCCCGGCTCCAACGCGGCGGTGCATCAGGAGCGCGGGGCGCTGACCCTGGCAGCGAACTACGTTTACGTTCCGTTCGGAGGCCTGTTCGGGGATTGCGGCGATTACCACGGTTATGTCCAGGCCGTGCCTCTGGCAGGTGGCGCGATCCGGTCGTACAAGGTGCCCACCGCTCGTGAAGCGGGGTTCTGGAGCCCGCAGGGAGCAACAATCGCCCCTGATGGAAGCGTTTACGCGGTCAGCGGAAACGGTGATTCGCGATCAGCGTTCGACTACAGCAACTCGGTCATCCAGCTGTCGCCGGATGTCCAATCCGTGCGTTCGTACTTCGCACCCTCGAACTGGGCGTCACTGAATGCGAGCGACACCGATCTGGGCTCGGTCGGCGCCACGGTGGTTCCATCGCTCGGGGTCGTCGTGGCGATCGGCAAGCAGGGCGTGGCCTACCTGCTCAAGGCAGGCAGCCTGGGCGGGGTTGGCGGGCAGGTGGCCAGCCGGCAGGTGTGCCCCGGAGCGTTTGGCGGCACGGCCTGGTCCGGGACCACCGTTTACGTGCCCTGCACCGACGGTCTATACGCGCTGTCGGTGGGCACCACCTCGATCAACGTCTCCTGGCATGCGGGGCACCCGACACTCGGGTCACCGATCATCGCTGCGGGCGCTGTCTGGGGGATCGAGCCCGACACGGGCGTTCTATACGCGCTCAACGCGGCGACGGGCGCTGTGCTGAACACGATCGCGCTGGGGTCGGCGCAGCACTTCAGCACGCCGGCCGCAACCGAGGGGTTCGTGGTTGCACCTGCGGGAAAAAGCGTCGTCGCCGTCTCTACTGCGGGCTAGCCCTGGATCGATCTGAGCAGGTTCGCCATCTCGATCGCCGCATCCGCCGCGTCGGCGCCTTTGTTGTTCTTGGGGCCCGACCGGGCGAAGGCCTGCTCCTTATCCTCGGTCGTCAGCACCCCGAACGTGATCGGAACACCCGTGTCGAGCTGAACCTGCATGATTCCGGCAGCCGCCTGCCCCGCCACGATCTCGAAGTGGTACGTCTCGCCACGAATGACGCAGCCGAGGCAGACGATGGCGTCGTGCCCGCCTTTCTCCGCCAGGGCCAGTGCGGTGACCGGCAGCTCCAGCGCTCCCGGCACCCAAAAGATGTCCGGATCCTCCACACCGTGCTCCTCCAGGGCTGCCAGCGCGCCTCGGAGGAGCCGCTTGGAGACGTCTTCGTTGAACCGCGAGACGACCACGGCGATCGTGAGGTCGCCTCCGTTCAGGTCCGGCTTCGCGCCCTTCTCGCCCACCCCCAACCCCTAGAGCAGGTGTCCCAGCTTGTCTTTCTTGGTCTTGAGGTACCGCTCGTTGTGCGGGTTGGACGTGATGCGGATGGGCACGCGTTCGACCACCTCGAGGCCGAAGCCCTCGAGGCCGTAGATCTTCTTCGGGTTGTTGGTCAAGAGCTTGATCTTGCGCACGCCGAGGTCGTAGAGGATCTGGCTGCCGATGCCGTAATCCCGCTTGTCGGCCGGGTGGCCGAGGGCCTCATTAGCCTCGACGGTGTCCAGGCCCCTGTCCTGCAGGTTGTACGCGTGCAGCTTGTCGAGGAGGCCGATTCCGCGGCCCTCCTGGTGGCGGATGTAGAGGATCACGCCGACGCCATCCGCGGCGATCGTCTCCATGGCCGCGTGGAGCTGGGCGCCGCAATCGCAACGCAAGCTGCCGAAGATATCGCCGGTGAGGCACTCCGAATGCGCCCGAAGCAACACTGGTAGCTTCGGATCGATCTCGCCGAGGACGAGAGCGAGGTGGTTCTCGTGACGCAGGAGGTCTTCGTAGGCGTAGAGCTTCCACATCAAGGGCTCTTTGTCGCCGATCGGAATCGTGGCTTCGACTCGCCTGGCGACCAGCTTCTCGTTGCGGCGGCGGTACGCGATGAGCTGTTCGACGGTGATGAGCTTGATGGTGTGCTCGGCGGCGAAGCGCTCCAGCTCTGGCATTCGCGCCATGGTGCCGTCGGGCTTCATGAGCTCGGTGATCACGCCCGCCGGGTAGAGGCCGGCGAGGACCGCGAGATCGACGGCGGCCTCGGTTTGTCCCGCGCGAGTCAGCACGCCTCCTTCGGCGGCGCGAAGAGGAAATGTGTGTCCGGGCGACGAAAAATCAAAGGCTTTGGCCGCTGGGTCGAGGACCTTGCGGATGGTGGCGGCGCGGTCGTGCGCCGAGGCGCCAGTCGTGGTCACGTTCTTGGCGTCGACGCTCACGCTGAAGGCGGTGCCCAGCCGGCTTGTGTTGTGCTCCACCATGGGCGCGATCCCGAGCTCGTCCAGCCGCCGGGAGACGACCGGCATGCAGACGAGGCCGGAGCCGTGGCGCGTCATGAAGCTGATGTGCTCGGGCGTGACCAGCTCCGCCGCGACGACGAGGTCGCCCTCGTTTTCACGGTCCTCGTCATCCACGACGATGACGAACTTGCCGGCCTTGAAGTCGGAGATCGCCTCGGGCACTGTGGCCATGCTCACTGCCTGACGAATGTTACCGGCGGAGGTTTCGGGCTACGTACCTTGCCACGACGTCGGCTTCGAGGTTGACGATCGAGCCGCGTTTGTAGCCACCGGCGATGGTCATCTCGAGGGTGTGCGGTATCAAAGCCACCTTGAACGTGCCAGGTGGCTTGTCCAGCTCCGCCACGGTGAGGCTGACCCCGTCCACAGCGATGGAGCCCTTGACGGCGACGAACCTCGAGAGGGCGCTGGGCAGCTCGATGGTGACCTCGCGCCCGGTCGCCGCGGAGCTGACCGACTTGACGGCGGCTGTGGCGTCGACGTGACCCTGGACGAGGTGCCCATCGAGCAAGGAGGTGGCGCTCAGCGGCAGCTCGAGATTCACCTCGACCCCGGGAGTCAGCGCGCCCAGGTTGGTACGGCGAAGCGTCTCGGGCACGACGTCGGCGAAGAAGACCGGCCCGGTCTTTTTCACGACGGTGAGGCAGCATCCGTTGACCGCGACGCTGCCGCCGATCTTCAACCGGCGCGCGACCCAGGCGTGATCGATGCCGATCCGGCTGCGGTCGGCCTTGACCACCTTGGCGACGGCGCTAACTATCCCGGTGAACATCCACGTATCCCGTGAGGAGCAGGTCGTCCCCAAGCCGGACGTAATCCAGGTCGCGGAGTTGAGGGGTTTCGGCCAGGCGTTCCACGCCTGTTCCACCCAGGGGTCCGGGGGCATCCCGGCCGCCGATCAAACGGGGCGCGACGTACGCGTAGACCTTGTCCACCAGGCCTTCGGCGAAGAACGAGGCATGGACCTCGGCGCCGCCCTCGACGAGCAGGCTGAGCAAGCCGCGGTTGCCGAGCTCGTCGAGGAGAGGGGGCAGCGCGACTCGGCCGTCCGGGGCGGCGGGCAGGCGAAGGACCTCGGCCGCTCCCATGCGGCCCTGACGGGTGGTGGCGATCAGCGTGTTCGCGCCGACGATCTTGGCCGATTGGCGGATCCGCAGCTGCGAGTCGACCACGACGCGAAGGGGCTGGCGTGACTCTTCGCCATCGATCCGGACCGTGAGCTCGGGGTCGTCGTCGATCACGGTGTTGACGCCGACCAGGATCGCGTCGTGCATCCGGCGCAGCCGATGGGCGTGCACGCGGGCCTCCTCACCAGTGATCCATCGCGACTCCTTGGTGCGGGTCGCGATCTTGCCGTCCAGGCTCATGGCGAACTTGGCTGTCACGAAGGGCCTGCCCGTGAGGCGGTGCTTGACGTAGAACTCGTTCAGCTTGTGCGCTCGCTCCTCGTGCACGCCGACCGCGGTCTCGATACCCGCGGTTTGTAGGAGACGGAGGCCGGCGCCGCGGACCCGCTCGTCGGGGTCGGCCATGGAGACGACGACACGGCGCACGCCCGCGTCGATCAGGGCCTGGGCGCACGACGGGCTGCGGTGCTCGTGCGCGCACGGCTCGAGGTTGACGTACAGGGTGGCGCCTCGTGCGCGCTCGCCGGCTGCCGCGAGGGCTTCCTCCTCCGCGTGCGGGTGTCCCGCCAGCTGGTGGTATCCCTCGCCCGCCATCAGTCCTTCGGCGTCGACTAGGACGGCGCCCACCATCGG
>DASQAU010000189.1:0-3068 GCA_035635595.1 Candidatus Eiseniibacteriota bacterium | reverse complement strand
GGGCTTCGCCGGGCTCCACCCGTATCAGGACGAGGAAACCGTCCAGGGCGCCCTCGAGCTGATGTGGCGCCTGGAGCGCGCGCTGTGCGCCGTCGTCGGCGTGGAAAGGGTGACCCTGCAGCCTGCGGCCGGCGCCCATGGGGAATGGACGGCGCTCCGGATGATCTCGGCCTTCCACCGCTCGCGCGGGGACAACCGGACCGAAGTCCTGGTGCCCGACTCGGCCCATGGCACCAACCCGGCCAGCGCCGCGCTCAGCGGTTTCCAGGTCGTCGAGGTCAGATCCGGGCCCGACGGCCGGATCAGCCTGGCCGACCTCGAGTCCAAGCTATCGCCGCGAGTCGCTGCATTGATGCTGACCAACCCCAACACCTTGGGTCTCTTTGAGCGGCAGATACTGGATATAGCGGAGATGGTTCACGCCACCGGCGCCATGTTGTACTACGACGGGGCCAACCTCAACGCCTTCATGGGCATCTGCCGGCCGGGCGACATGGGCTTTGACGCAGTGCACATGAACCTGCACAAGACCTTCACCACGCCGCACGGCGGCGGCGGGCCGGGCGCCGGGCCGGTTGGCGTCAAGGCTGAGCTCGTCCCCTTCCTGCCGACACCAACCGTGGAGCGCTCCAACGGGCACCTGACCCTTGACTTCAAGCGCCCGAAGTCGATCGGCCGCGTCCGCAGCTTCTACGGCAACTTCGGGATGCTGGTCCGGGCTTATGCCTACGTCGTGGCCATGGGCGGCGACGGCCTCACCCAGGCCTCGCGCGACGCGGTGCTCTCCGCCAACTACCTGCGCAAGCAGGTGGAGGGCGACCTCGACATGCCACACGAGGGGCCGTGCATGCACGAGTTCGTCGCCAGCGCCCAGAACCTCGCGCATGAAGGCGTGCGGGCGCTCGACGTCGCGAAGGCGCTCCTGGATCGGGACTTCTACGCTCCGACGATCTACTTCCCCCTGGTCGTGCCTGAGGCGATCATGGTCGAGCCCACCGAAACCGAGAGCAAGGCCACACTTGACGCCTTCGCAGCGGCCATCAAGGAGATCGTCGCGGAGGCCAAATCCAACCCCCAGGCACTGCATGACGCGCCCCAAAAACTGCCCGTTGGACGCCTCGACGAGGTGGCCGCAGCCCGCCGCATCAACGCCTACTTGCAGGGCCAGAGCGAAGATCCCGTCCTACGCTGGAAACCGACGGAAAAATAGGCCTGTTAAGAGCCCTCCCAGAGGCCATTTCGAACTCGAAATCCGGTAAAATTTAGAGCCTGAACCTCTGCCCAGTTGATCCCCACGAGTTCTCCACGCTGGGAGGGCCAATTTACCGGTGACGGCGGCTAAAAACCCCTCGCCGGAGCAGCCGAACGTGCACCGGTCGCACGCTGAGAGCCGCAGGCCCCACCCATTAGGCGCGGATGTGGCGTACACCGCCGAGCAGATCCAGGTCCTCGAGGGCCGGGAGCATGTCCGGCGGCGTCCGAGCATGTACATCGGCTCGACGACGACTACAGGCCTCCACCACCTCGTCTACGAGGTGGTCGACAACGCCGTGGACGAGGCCCTGGCGGGCTACGCGACCAAGATCATGGTCACCCTCTACGCCGACGGCAGCGTCCAGGTCGAGGACAACGGGCGCGGCATCCCGGTCGACATCCACAAGAAGGAACGCCTTTCCGCCCTGGAGCTGGTCCTGACCCGGTTGAACGCCGGCGGCAAGTTCGGAGGAGGCGGCTACAAGGTGTCCTCGGGCCTCCACGGGGTCGGTGTCTCGGCCGTCAACTTCCTCAGCGAGAAGCTCCAGGTCTGGGTTCACCTCGGCGGCAAGGTCCACCACATGGAGTTCGAGCGCGGCGTGCCGAAGGGCTCGGTCAAGGTCGTCGGCAAGACCGACCACACCGGGACGATCGTCCGGTTCTGGCCCGACCCCCAGATCTTCCCGGACACCAAGTTCGACCGCGAGGTCATCCAGCACCGGCTGCGCGAGATGGCGTACCTCAACAAGCGCCTCGAGATCGCGCTCGCCGACGAAAACGCCGGCTACACCAAGACCTTCTACTTCGAGGGTGGCATCGTCTCCTTCGTCCGCGCCCTCAACCGCGACAAGGCCGTGGTCAACTCCGTGCCGTTCTATGTCGACCGCGAGGTCGAGGGCACCCAGGTGGAGATCGCGCTGCAGTACAACGACACGTTCGTCGAGAACGTGATCGCGTTCGCCAACACGATCCACACCATCGAGGGCGGAACCCACCTGACCGGTTTTCGTTCCGCTCTGACCAACGTGCTGAACCGATACGCGCGCAAGGCGGGCATCCTCAAGGAGCAGGACCCCAACCTCTCGGGTGAGGACGTGCGCGAAGGCCTCACCGCGGTGATCAGCGTCAAGGTCCTCGAACCCCAGTTCGAGGGGCAGACGAAAGGCAAGCTGGGCAACGCCGAGGTTCAGGGCCACGTCTCGATCGCGCTCACCGAAGGGCTCACTCAGTACCTGGAGGAGAACCCGTCCGAAGGCAGGCGCATCGTCGAGAAGTCGCTCACGGCGGCGCGAGCACGCGAGGCGGCGCGCAAAGCGCGAGACCTCGTGCAGCGCAAGAGCCTGCTCGAGTCCAGCACGCTGCCGGGCAAGCTCGCCGACTGCTCCGAGCGGGATCCGGCGTTCTGCGAGCTCTACATCGTGGAAGGCGACTCGGCCGGGGGCACCGCCAAGGGTGGCCGTGACCGTCGGACGCAGGCCATCCTGCCGCTGCGTGGAAAGATCCTCAACGTCGAGAAGGCGCGACTGGACAAGGTCCTGACCTCAGACGAGATCCGCAACCTGATCACCGCGATGGGAGCGGGCGTCGGCGACAACTTCAACGTCGAGAAGATGCGCTACCACCGCGTCATCACGATGACGGACGCGGACGTGGACGGGAGCCACATCCGGACGCTTTTGCTGACCTTCTTCTATCGCTACTTCCCGGCTGTCATCGAGAAGGGCTACCTGTACATGGCCCAGCCGCCGCTGTTCAAAGTCTTCAAGGGCAAGCAGATCATCTGGTGCCATTCCGAGGGCGATCGCGACAAGGCC